>CATWBR010000455.1 GCA_958349075.1 uncultured Clostridium sp. | reverse complement strand
GTCAAAAAATATTGCAGGAAAATATTATTCAACAACCTTATTCTGAAGTGTCGCTGTTTTCAAATTTGCGTCCAATTCCGGTCAGGGCGCTGCCGACATAGAGAATAATCAGTCCATAGCTATGGAAGCAATAAGGCAGTACTTCCCTGAAAGAAAATGTATCCGCAACCACTCCCGACGCTGCCGCCAGGCTCATGCAGAGCAGGAAGGAAGAATTGTAGGGAACGATGCCTCCGAAAGCCGTGCTCAGGCCGTCCGTAATATTAGCTCCCCTGGTTCTGGCAATGTGAAACTTTTTTGTCAGTTGTCTTACAAAAGGACCCACTATGATGATATTGGCCGTGCTGGCCGCGATCGCAATCATACCGAAAATCGTCATTCCCGCACTGGCCAGCTCTGCTTTCCGGGGCGTATCACATTTACTGTGGATACCGCTGATCAACTGGTCAAACGCACCGGATCTTTTTGTAAGCTCCAGCACGGCAAAGAGCATGATACAGAATAAAATCAGACCTGCCATTCCGGAGATACCGGCCACCACCGGACCATCTGCCGATATCATAGTGCTGAACGGGATAAGACCCAGGGCAAGATTTAAGGCGATCCCCAGCATATTGCAGACGAGCATGGTGGAGACAAGACCGACTCCTTTTGTCATCAGAAGCGCCATGATAACAGGAAGAATCAGCATTACCAGGGATGGAGCCTTGGACGCATCCGCCTGGGTCATGACCGCTTCGGCGTTCAGGGTCCTGAAACCAAAGTAGATATATAAAAGGCTTGCCCCCAGACCGCTTATGATGGAATACGGAAGCCTTGTCTTTACAACGCTGGACACGTCCGTCTCCTGTGTCATTGCCGATGCAATCGTCGTATCGGATATCGGAGCCAGGTTGTCACCGAAAATACTGCCGCTCATTATTGCTCCGACAATCAGGCCCGGATTGCAGCCAAAGCCCACGGCGAGGGGAAGCATAATCGGTGTCACAGCCGCGCAAGTACCTCCCGTGGTGCCGCATGCCGTGGATATCAGCACACAGGTGATAAATGTGATCACCGGCAGAAAATTTGCATTCAGATGAAGCTGTGAGGAAAGCCATATCAGGCCCTGAATCAGGCCGCTCTGGCGCAAAAGCTGTGATAGAATGCCCGCCATGATAAATGCCACGGTCATGGTCGCCAGCATGTGATCTCCCACGCCGTCTATCACGGCATTGTCAAACTCTTTTTTGTCCTTGCTTAGAAGAAATCCCGTACATACGGCCACAAATGCCCCGGCGGCAAATACCATCAGTGAAATATGGCCTGTCAACGCTGCCGTAATCATGATGACAACAAATGTAACCATGGGAATCCATGCCCCTAAAAGTCCTCCGTGAAAATAAAGTTTATTTGCTTTCTCCATTGTAATACCCCTCCCTCTTATCCTTACGGCTCCGCATATTTGCAGGTCATCTCCCAGTCACAAAGATCTGCATATCCAAACAGGATTCCCTCCCTGAATGCCGGTTTCATATTCTGGTCATGGGTGTGGGTGATGATGAGATGGAGCATATCCATGTCAAATCCCACCTCCCGGGCCAGCATGGCCGACAGGACGCCGTGCTGGATTTTCTTTGCAATATCGCTTTTTACCAGTTCCCCCTGTCCGTTATATTCATATTCGACGACCTTATCCACGTCGTGAAGCAGACCGAACAGAATGAGACGCTGCTCATCGCATTCAACATCATGGTATTTTTTAATAATCCGGTTCATGGCAAGGGCGCATTCGATTGCCGAATTGACATGGGAGATCAGGGAAACATGATCCATTCCTTCCTTAAACTTTGCCTGGTCAATTGTCTCCCAGGGGCTCATCTCAAGCGCCTTCCTCCATACGTCCGCCACTGCCGCCGCCTTCTCCTTATCCTCCACCTGTCCGATGGCCGGAAGATAACGGGACAAAAATTCAATCTTTTCCTCCGCTGTTTTCACTTTTCCTCCTTTTCTTATGTTCCTCTCCTGCTATTACGTTCCTGTTATTACGCTTTTTCACATTACTCTAATGCTGCCAGCGCAGATGCCAGTCTGTCAAGACCCTTCTCCAGGTTTTCCATGGAATTGGAATAGGAAAGTCTCAGGCATCCCGGCGCATAGAACGCGTCTCCCGGCACTACCGCCACCTTGACGGTCTCCAAAAGATATGTCGCCATATCGATGGAATTTTCAATCACTCCTCCCCGCCATTTCTTTCCGAAATACCAGGAAACATCGGGCAGATAATAAAAGGCTCCCATGGAAGCAGTTGTTTCCACATGAGGGATTGTCCTCAGTTTTTCCCCCATCATCCGCCTGCGTCTGTCAAATTCCTGTCTCATGGCCTCCACGGATCTCTGCTGACCCACAATTGCTTCCACTCCCGCTTTCTGCGTTATGGAGTTAATGCCGGATGTGATGTGGCCCTGCAGACCGCGGATTTTCTTTATGCAGTTCTCGGGACCTGCCGCATAACCCAGTCTCCATCCCGTCATTGCATAGCTCTTTGAACATCCGTTTACCACCACCGTATGTGCTTTCGCCTCCGGTGAAACGGATGCCACGCATATATGTTCGGAACCGTCGTACAGCAGTTTTTCATATACTTCATCCGATATAATCCAGAAGTCATGCTCGACCGCCAGCGCCACAAGCCCTGCCAGTTCTTCACGCGTATAGACGACACTGGCCGGATTGTTCGGAGAGTTGATCATGATTGCGGCCGTCCTGGGAGTAACGGCTTTTGCGATTGCCTCTAAATCCAGGTGATATCTGTCTTTTCCACTCCCGACGGCGGGCACCTGCACCGGAATGCCTCCCGCGATCTTTACCATATCCACATAGCTTACCCAGCACGGCGTGGGAATAATCACTTCATCTCCCTCGTCGGCCAGAGTCAGCGTTGCCTCAAATAGCGCCTGTTTAGCTCCGGTAGTGACGCAGACTTCGTTCATGGTATACTCCACTCCGTTGTCCTCCCTCAATTTATCAATTATGGCCTTTCGGAGGTCCGGAATCCCCTGAATGGGGGTATATCTTGTAAAATTATTGTCAATTGCAGCCTTTGCCGCGTCCTTTATGTTGTCCGGCGTATTGAAATCCGGTTCCCCGATATTTAGTTTGATAATATCCTCACCGCCGCGGATCAGCTCCGCAATTCTCGCATTCAGTTCTACGGTAAAGGATGGTGTTACATTATTTGCTCTTCTGCTGAACATGTTATTTCCTCCTGCTGTTGTTTTCTTTTTACCTGAGGTTTTATATGCTGCGGGCAAGCTCCCTTGCCATTTTATGTATCAGCTCATCCGGCGGGTTCTTCCGGTTCACGGCCGATACCTCCATAATCAGCCGGTACAGATTGACACGCTCCGCTTCGGCCGCCGCCCTGACAATCCGTCCAGAACCATATCCGTAATTTCAGCCGAAAAACCCTTTCCCACGACGTTCGCTCCGTCCCTCAGCGTACAGTCCATTAGAGTAACATTCATTTGATCTCCTCCATTCCCTGTCCTTTATTTTTTTGAATATTTTATTTCATATTCTTTTTCTATGTTTTTTTTTATTCATATCTACTTTATATCATGTT
>CATWBR010000454.1 GCA_958349075.1 uncultured Clostridium sp. | reverse complement strand
CATATCTCCTTAATATTTCAAATCAAATATTTCTGTCACTTCCATACGCAACCCCTTAGCGATTGATATCATCGTGTTCTGAGTTGGTGAAGTGTCTCCGATCGCAATCTTGTTCAGTGTCGTGTGCGATATGCCGGTCATTCGTTCAAGCTGTCGGTAAGTCAAATTTCTCTTATCCATGATTACCTGTAATTGGTTCTGAATTTTCAATGTCAAACCTCTTCTTCATGTATCTTTTTTTAAGGCGCGCGCTTGTCTTATAGCGATAGTATAGCATGAAGTCTGTCAGGAATGTTTTACATTATTTGATAAAGTTCAGTAACATTCGACAAACCGGCAGCGTCTTCCTATCGGGAGCGGCAGCGCCGTTTTCCGTCAACCGCAAAACAGCGCCCCTCTTGAAAAATCCCCCTTTATTAAGTATAATGAACTCATATTGCCGCATCAACGAAGCCCAGCGGATACGGAGGCCGCATAACATGGATCAGACTTTTTTACGCCAGCTTAATGAATGGAATGAAAGTGAAGAATATCAGAAAATCATAGACTTTATAGAGGCTCTTCCCGAGAAAGAGCAGACCCCGGTGCTGATCAGTGAGCTGGCTTGTGCCTGTAATAACCTGGCCGGTGAGGGAGACAGCGGACTTTTTAAGAAAGCAATTCGTCTGCTGGAATCGGTGGAGGAAGAACTCGGCGCGGATCACAGATGGAATTTCCGCATGGGTTATGCATGCTTCTATTTAAACCGGGATAAGAAGGCCAAATACTATTTTGAAAAGGCTCTGGAGGCGCTCCCGGGAGATAAAGATACAATCGATTTTATTGAGGAATGTGAGCGGAACCTTGTAATCCCAACATCCATGAAACCGTTCAGGCAGAGGGTGAAGGAGGGATGGGATTCATTTCTTGCGGGAGAGGCAAACCTTCGCGAGCTTATAAAGCGCAGGGAGCAGGGAGAGAAAGTGGCCGGTATATGCGCCGATCTGCTTTCCCCGGCTTTTGAGAATATCTGTTTTGAGATGGGGTTTAACGGGGAGAAATGCGAGCTGTTCCTGACACCGGACGGAGAACGGTCACGCCTGATAAAGCTGGTCTATTTTAAAGAACATGCACCCGAAGCATTATTTGAGAACTGGAATATTGGGATTGGAAGACAGCCGTCAAAGGGCTTTGAACTGAGAATGTACGGGCAGGGAGCCGGTACGGAGGATGCGCTTGTCTGGATCGAGGAGCTGGACGATAAGCAGATAGGACTTTCCATATTCTGTGAAAAGCTGGTTCCCCTTTTAAAGGAAAATGAGAACCAGGCCTATTCGATGGCGGCGATTCTGTTAGATCAGGCAATCGGAGAAATACCGGCAATCCGTTATGTCGGATATATGGATTTGATAGAGGAGCCGAAAGAGGGAGATCCGATCCGGCTGGATCATCTGAAGGAGTACATAGAAGACAAGGGAGCCGTCACGGCCGCGGAACTGTGCGGCTGGTATACGTGCTATTCGATGGAGCCAAGTGAGAAAGAGGAATGGTTCCTGAGAGAAGATATCTTTGCAGGGGTCACTACCTGTCCTGAAGTGGTAAGGGATTATCTCAGCGGAGATGACAGAATTATGGAGGATTTCCATCAGGACGGAGCGGTTCCGGGATTTTTCTTTTATCCCCTGGAGAGGACCGAGCGGAGCAAAGCCCTGGATTTGCGGGACAGAATAGAGAAAGAGATTAAAGACAAAGCCGGAGATGCCGTGACATTCACCGGAGGCGCTACGGGCACGGAATATGGATACCTGGATTTTGTGGCCTGGGATTTACGGCAGGTATTAGATGCGGCGGCGGCCGTATTTAACAGACATAAGATGGAAGCGGCATATCACTCATTCCGAAGAGACGTATGCGGAGTGGGCCTGAGCAGGAAGGAGGACGGAAGATGAGTATCGGATTGACCTTCAATGCCAGGGCGAGAAAAAAAGAGCTTCTTATTAACGAAATAAAGGAACAGGCCGGGAGAAACGGATACGGGCTGTCCGGGAATGACGACTGGCTGAGAGTTTCTTTCTGCCCCATGGGAGAGCTGACGATGGAATGGAAGAAGGAAAGCGGTATGATGGGCCAGTGGATTATCTCGGGCGAATGCTATTCCACACCGTCGGGGGCGGGATTCCATGCGGCGGCGGTCCGTTTTCTGGATGAGCTGGAGAAAAAGGCGCTTAAAAACCTGGAGGTGTCGGATGAGACGGAGTATTATGAACACCGTGATTTTGAGCGTATGAAAAGGGAACATTTTTATCCCTGGCTGAAAGCGCTTACAAGACACTGTGCGGAGCGCGGGGGCGAGTACAGCAATTTCTGTCTCTGCTGGGATTTGGATCAGTATCAGCCGGAAGAAATAAAGGGGAGTGTTATCACGCCGATGGGCCGTTTTAATATAAAAAAGATGGTGGAACAGGTCGGGGAACATGGAATCGGCTGGATGGCGGAACGCTTTTTTATATGGGACTCCGTGGAAAAAGACGCCCTGTACTACCGTAACTGCGCTCTCCATTCGCTCTGGGAAGACTGTTATTTCGTCCCATCCGGGAGAAGTGAAGAGGACAGGGCATGTAATGAAAGGATTCTCGACAACCTTGAAAAAGCGGCCGGCCTGGATCACAGCCTCCCCCTGCCCCTGACCTCCTACCGTGAAATCTGCAGTCTGGCCGGCAGAAAGCCGGTCATCGGGGAGGATGCGAAGGAGATGGATACGGACTTTCCAATCGGTTACCGCAAAGGGCTGGTAACCCATGCCTTTGGCGATCTCCGCATTACTCTGCCCGGAAACTGCCGCTATGAGTGGGAGGAGTATGAGAACGGGGAAGGCTGCAGCATGTGGTGGAATCCGGGAACGGATGAGCCTGTATGGCGCGTCAGCGGTTTTAAAAGGAGAGAGGGAAATGCGGAATTTTCTGATCGCAGCTTCGAACGGGACGGGGAGGAGTTCGACATCCCCGGCGGGCGTGTCCGCATCGGCTGGAGTGAGGAAGAGGAGGACGGACAGCCGTTATTTCAGGCAGTCTGTGAGGCAGTTTCCGGCCCGTCCCTGTTTCTTATCACGGCGGCCTTTGTAAGAAGGGAAGAAAAAGAAGAAATTTATGCCCTCATGAGAAAATTAAAAGCAGTGGAGCAGAACAAAGAAATAAAGCATACGGAAAGCTATAATCAATAGAGGACTTCAGGGCCCAGAAACGGGCAGCCGGAAGCAGAATGAAAGGTGAAAGATATGGAAAAAGAAATTGTATGGTCGGACAGAAAAAGACTCTGGTGCGGTTTACCCTGGACATTTACCGTGTACAGTATGACGGAGGACAGACTTTTTATAAAAAGAGGAATTTTTAATCTGAGGGAGGATGAGGTGCGCCTCTACCGCATCAAGGATTTAGGGCTTGAGAGAAACCTGCTGCAGCGGATGTTCGGCCTGGGAACCATCCGTATCGTATCCAGTGATTCGAGCCTCGGGAATTTTGAGCTGATCAATGTGAAAAACAGCGGGGATGTCAAAGAACAGCTATCAAGCCTTGTAGAGGAGGAGAGACAGAGAAAGAAAGTTTCCTCCAGGGAATTTATCAGCTTTGAACAGGAT
>CATWBR010000453.1 GCA_958349075.1 uncultured Clostridium sp. | reverse complement strand
ATGCTACACTTATTTCATCATTGTAAAAAGTTTAAGGATAAGGTGAACAGTATGGATTATAAGAAAATGTATGCAGAAAAACTGGTTTCCGCCGAAACCGCCGCGGCAGTTGTTAAGTCCGGCGACTGGGTTGACTATGGCTGGACGACCGGAACTCCGGTTGCCGTAGACGCCGCCCTGGCAAAACGTATGCCGGAACTTACCGACGTCAATTTCAGGGGTGGAATCCTGATGTGGGTACCGGAGATTTTCAAAATCGAGAATCCGGCCGCGCATCTCACATGGAACTCCTGGCACATGAGCGGAATCGAGAGAAAGGCAATTGCACAGGGATTTTCCTATTATGCTCCAATCCGCTATTCCGAGCTTCCAAGATACTACAGAGAATCCTCTACCAAACCGGACGTAGCCATCTTCCAGGTTGCTCCGATGGATGCACACGGATATTTTAACTTTGGACCGAACGCCTCCCATATGGCAGCCTGCTGCGAGACCTCCAAAGTCATCATTGTAGAAGTAAATGAGAATATGCCGGTCTGCCTCGGCGGATTTGAAAACGGCGTGCATATCTCCCAGGTTGACATGGTTGTAGAGGGAAGTAATCCTCCTATCGCTGAGATGGGTGCAGGCGGAGCCGCCACAGAAGTGGATGAGGCTGTTGCAAAACTGATCGTGGAGGAGATCCCGAACGGAGCCTGCCTTCAGCTTGGTATCGGCGGAATGCCGAATGCCGTAGGTTCCCTCATCGCCAAATCAGACTTAAAAGATCTGGGCGTTCACACCGAGATGTACGTTGACGCATTTGTAGATATCGCCGCAGCCGGCAAGATCACAGGCGCTCACAAGGGCATCGATAAGGGCCGCCAGGTTTACGCCTTCGGAGCAGGCACAAAGAAGCTTTACGACTACATTAATAACAATCCTGAATGCATGAGTGCACCGGTTGACTACACGAACGACATCCGTTCCATCTCCGCGCTGGATAACTTCATGTCCATCAACAACGCAGTGGACGTGGATCTTTTCGGCCAGGTCAATGCGGAATCGGCGGGTGTTAAACATATCAGCGGAGCCGGCGGACAGCTCGACTTTGTTCTGGGCGCATACCTTTCTAAAGGCGGAAAGAGCTTTATCTGCTGTTCCTCCACCTTCAACACAAGGGACGGCCAGTTAAAATCCAGAATTCTTCCGACCTTAAACCAGGGTTCCATCGTAACGGATACCCGTGCCAATATCCATTATCTCGTAACAGAGTACGGCAAGGTTAACTTAAAAGGTCTGTCCACCTGGCAGAAATGTGAAGCTATCATCTCCGTTGCACATCCGCAGTTCAGGGATGAACTGATTAAGGATGCAGAGAAGATGAATATCTGGAAACGCAGCAACAAGATCTGAGAAACATAAACAGTGACGGAGAGAGCCGCCGCAGACCTGGAATAATATCCGGTCCGCGGCGGCTCTGTTTCTGCTTATGATTATCATATTGTTGTGCATCAGGCGGATCCGGTAAACATTCCGGCCGGCCCGGTTAAGCTGGGCGTCAATCAGGCATTTTGCCTCCCGGGCCTTCCTGCCGTGCAGATCCAGTTCGATGATTCCGCCGTCCATCATGCTTCCCCTGCTGTCTCACGGATCAGGCGTTCAACCGCTTCGTCCGTGTAGGACAGGAGCTTCCCGAAATCCCAGGCAATCCGGTAACGGGCCTCCCCCGTATACCTGCCCTCATTTATTAATTCTTCCTTTCGCTTTCTGAGGGACAGATAGCTGTCCAGGTCTTCGTCATTCTTATAGAAGATATAATGGCTGGCCCCCCTGTTCATCTCCTCCGGAAAAAGATCCGTGACAAGGGAATCATTTTCTGCATACATCTTTGTGCCGTACTGAGCGCATATCTCACTGCACGCCTCCCGACACTCATCCCGCTCCTCCGGCGTCCGGCACGGGTGGCTCATGGCAATCTTCTTAACTCCCGCGTTAACCATCTCATTAAAACAGTCGATCACTCCCAACTGGTAGGAATATGCATCAATCTCTCTTTTGTTCATCCTGCTCACCTTTCCTGGCAAATATTTTTCTGCCCTAAGTATAGCATGCACTAACTTATTTTGTCACTACGCTGTTTTGTCACTACGCTGTTTTGGCGGCAGCGCATCACTTAAGCATCTGTACCAGGACTCCCCCCAGTGTCAGCATCAGCGCCCCGCATGACCGGGTCACAATCTGTGCAAAGGGAAGCAGTTCCATCCTCTTCGCGCTGCTCAAAACGGCCACATTTCCCGAACCGCCCATGTTGGTCGTGCACATACCCGCGGCTATGGCGGACTCCAGAGGATAAAATCCCATCTTTTTACCGACAAAGGTTGCGGTCAGCGTGATCGCCGCGACAACCAGCACCACCGTCAGAAGATAGAAGGGGGTAATCGTGCTGAGGATGGTTTTCAAATCGATCAGCGTGGCTCCGATTCCCGTCAGGGCCGCCGCCGTCCAGCTATGGATGGCAAACTGTCCCCATTCCCTCGCCGCATCTTCCAACTGATCCGACATGATTCCGGTTCCCTTCACCAGAACTACCGCAATAATCATCCAGGCGTAGGTCGGGATAACAGGGATATACCGATGGAACAATGCCCCCAGCTCATAAAATGCCAGAGAAATAATGAGGCCCGTGCACAGCAGGGCAAAGGTGGGTTTCATCGGCGGGCGGGGCGCCACCTCATGCCCGTCGTTTACAAGACGTCCGTTTCCCGTCAGGCCCGGTTTACGCTCTCCAAGGTTGTTGGCAAGGGCTCCGAACACGATGGCCACACAGTTCCCAAGCACGGTGGCCGGGGCGATACGGGTCAGTATCCCTCCCGCATCCATTCCGAGCACCGATGAGTACATCTCCGACAGGGGAACCGCCCCTGCCGTCATCCCTCCGCTCGTCATCGGAATTCCAATAAAAAGGATTCCCTCCAGAAAGCTGTTTCCCATAAAAAGCCCGAGAAGCCCAGACAGGCCCACCCCGACTGCCAGCGCCGCCACTGCGGTCGGAAGCAGCTTTACGGTCGCCCTGATCAGAAGATCCCGGTCGATGTTAAACAGGCTGCCGGTGATCAGTGCGGAAATATAAAACACCAGGAATCCCTCCTGGTTCACAAAATTATCTATAATTGTATGCGTCTCTTCCGGTATCAGCCCTGCCGACTGAATCACGGCCGCGCCCAGAATGCAGATAACGGAACCTCCCAGATAAGTCCGTACCACCGGCACCGAATTGCCGATTGCGTTCAGTCCCTCTCCCAGCACCATCAGAAATATCAGGCCTCCCACCAGGCCTTTCGGCAGGCAGCCTGCATACATACAGACCGTGACCAGCGCAAATATCGCCAGATAAAGCGGAAGCGGAAAACCGGCTATTTTTACCCAAGCCTTTTTACCAGCATCTCTTTCCATATCCATCACTCCTCCAATGTCTTCTCTGCTCTAATCTTTTAATCATAGCATAGCAAAACCGTAATTTCCATATTAATTGTAAATACTTTGTTCCGTTCGCACCCGGGGAGCTTACCTATAAACGGTAACAATACTTCTTCTTTGAATTATATTGAAAATAATCATCAAAACCTCTTGCTTTTTTCTCCTATACCC
>CATWBR010000452.1 GCA_958349075.1 uncultured Clostridium sp. | reverse complement strand
ATCGAGGAAAAGGTGGAAATGATATGGAGAATCAAGAATGTTCTGACGAGGTAGTTTATCTGACCCAGTATGTACTGGAGCATTTTTATAATAATGAGCTGCCGTTAATATTACCTTATTTTCACCGTGATATCGTCTGGATAGGCGCGGCCGACGGCCAGTTTCTGGAAGGGTACGATGCCGTCTGCGGACAGCTCTCCCGTCTCAGGGACATCCCCAGGTGCTTCCTGGCCGATCAGGAATATAAAATCATCATTCGGAGCCGCGAACTCTGCACGGTAGCAGGCCATTATACCGGATATACAATGCTGGAGAGCAGAGAAATATTCTCTGCCGTCCAAAGAGTCACCTTTATCTGGAAATTGGATGAGGGCGGCTCCCGGATACTGCATATGCATGTATCCAACCCGCTTGCCCTGGAGCCCCAGGATCTGCACTTCCCGCACACGCTGGGAAAAAGGACGTATGAATATATGCAAAGGCTCATTGCGGCGGAGTTGGGACAGACCCCGCCGCTGTACTTTCACGGTAAAAATGCGGAAACCTATTTTTTTAAGCCGGATGAAATTTTATATATCGAAGCCAGTAACATCTATTCCGTAATCCATACCATGACGGGCTGTTACACGGTGTGCCGCTCCCTAAACAGGATTGGCGATGCCCTGCCGGACCATTTCATCCGCATCCACCGAAGCTTCATTATCAACAGGAATCACGTGCTTCAAATCAACCGGTATAAACTCCTTGTGAGGGACGGAAGTATTCTCCCTGTTCCAGAAAAGAAATATCCCTATGTGAGAAAGGCCCTGACAGGAGGGGGGCTCACAGAATAAGGCGCAGGCGGAACCAGCCATCCTCGGCCTGATATCTCAGATATGCATGGTTTTTTTCTGCAAAAGCCGCAATACTCTGTGTGCCCAGGCCATGCCCCGCCTGTTCCGCAGCCGGCATTCCTTTTTCTTCATCGAGCTTTACCGTGCCTGCATACGTATTGGCAATCTCCAGAAAAAACTGGCTGCCGTCCATCCTGCCTCTGACTTTTATCATCCGCTCCTTCCCCTCGGGAATCTTTCGGCAGGCTATGCAGGCGTTTTCAAGCGCATTGGAGATAACAACGGCAAATTCAATCGGGTTATTCTGAAGCTTCTCCGGAAGCACCAGGAGCGCATCATACAGAATGCCGTTGTTTTCGGCCCGGTTCTCATATTCCGACAGGATAGAATCGATCAGGATATTTCCCGTATAAGTTCTGTTCTTTTTATTTACCGAGTCCAGAGTCCGTTTCAGGGAATTCATCAGTTTTCCCGCCTCCTCCAGATCCCCATGCTCTACACAGGCCGATAAAAGCATGATATAATGGCGCATATCGTGACGGAGAATATCCAGCTCTTTTCCCGAATTTCTGACAATCTCAAGCTGTTTCTGAAGTGAAAACATTTGAGCCTGCAAAAGATCATAGCCGGATTTCATTCTGTACTGCTCCTGCAGGTTACAGAATGTAAAATACAGCACCGTATAGATAATACCCGCAGCAAAGCAGAGCACCAGTCCGATCATTTTCACCTCCCGGTCATGATACATATTTCTTGACCACAAGACGGCTCCCAGAAAAATGCAGAACATAAAAGGGATGGATGCCAGCCTGTACCATCCCGTTTGAATGCCGTCCATCACGGTAAAGAAAGGGCGGCGGAAGTACTTATATGTAATAATCAGCATGAATAGATAGACGACGCATTTAATAAGCAGCCTATAGACGGTGACGGTGGTTCCGAAGATCTCTGCAATTGCATTTCCGATAAGCAAGAAAAGTGTTACGCTGAGACAAATAAAAATTGATTTTCCTCCCTGGTATTTGGGAAGGAACAGGTAAAGAAGCAGGAGGATGGTAAAATTGAGCACGGATATGATATCTCTCCCGGCACTGTTGTCTCCCGTCCTGCTGCAGATTAGTAAATCAAGCGCCAGCAGCATAATAATTACGGCTGTTCCGATCCATATGGTTTTCTTCCGGGGATAACGCCAGTCTTTCGTCAGGATATAAACCTGAAAAAATGATAAGGGTGTTGTAATCAAAGTATTACAGATCTCAAATATTTCGTTCAGTGTCATGACTTCCCCCATTTCTTCATTGCACTCGTTTTCATACTATTCCATTATATCTTTTCGGATCAGCACTGGCAAGTCTTTCACCCGGGTACAGGCCGGACGGGATTCTTAGCAGAGCGGTTTTTATTTGACAGAATACTTTTTTTGTCAGATAGAAAAACACTCCGCACCTAAATCCGGTGCAGAGTGTTTTTCTATCGATTAAAATCTTATTATTTTCCAAGCGCTTCGAACTTTTTAACAATTGTCAGCAGCAGTTCCACTACCTTGTCCATGGACTGGACCGGGATGAATTCAAATCTTCCGTGGAAGTTGTAGCCGCCCGTACAGAGGTTCGGGCATGGAAGTCCCATGTAGGACAGTCTCGCCCCGTCCGTGCCTCCGCGGATCGCGGATATCTCAGGAGTGATGCCGTTCTCCTCCATCGCTTCTTTTGCAATGTCGATCAGGTATTTGTAAGGTTCGATCTTCTCCTTCATGTTATAGTAGGAGTCCTTTATCTTAGCTTCCACGGTACCCTGGCCGTATTTTTTATTCAGGTATTCTGCCGCGGCGGCAAATAATTCTTTCTTTTGTTCAAACTTCTGCATATCATGATCGCGGATCAGATAATCCATCTTGGCATTCTCCACATCTCCGGCAAACTGATCCAGATGGAAAAATCCCTCATATCCTTCCGTGTACATTGGATTCTCAAAAACAGGAAGCAGACTCTGGAATTCCATTCCGATTAAAACGGCGCTCTTCATCATGTTCTTGGCTCCGCCCGGATGGATTCCGACACCGCGCACATAGACTCTGCCGGATGCCGCGTTGAAGTTCTCATACTCCAGCTCCCCTAAAGGACCTCCATCTACCGTGTAAGCCACATCTGCCTTAAAACCTTTCACGTCGAAGAAATCAGCGCCTCTGCCGACTTCCTCGTCCGGAGTAAAACCAATCTGAATCGTACCGTGGGGCACTTCGGGATGCTCTAACAGCCATGCGGCCATTGTCATAATTTCGGCTACGCCGGCCTTGTCGTCACCGCCAAGCAGCGTTGTTCCGTCGGTCACAATCAGATCTTTCCCTTCACAGTCCTCCAGGAACGGGAAGTCCTTCACCCTCATGACAATATTCTTTTCCTCATTCAGGACAATATCGCCGCCGCTGTAATTCTCCACGACTCTGGCCTTCACATCCTTACCCGACAGAGCCGGAGAAGTATCCATATGGGCGACAAAACCCAGAGAAGGCACTTCCTTTTCCGTAGTTGCTTCGATTGTCGCGTAGACATAGCCGTTCTCACTTAAACGGACATTGGCCGCCCCCATCTCTTCCAGTTCTTTTACCAGCTCTTTCGCCAGAACGAGCTGCTTTTCCGTGCTCGGAACCTGTTCCATCTCATCTTTTGACTGAGTGTCAAAGGAGACGTACTTTAATAAACGATCTGCTGCTTTGCTCATACCTTCACCTCATAGTTTTTATTTAAAGAAATTCCGTATATTACGATTATCGCTGCGATTCGCTTTCCCGCCGGTAACACGGTCCGCGAAGGGCAGCTCATGTCCACACACATCAGATATTATAC
>CATWBR010000451.1 GCA_958349075.1 uncultured Clostridium sp. | reverse complement strand
TTATAAAGCAAGAGATGTTTACAGCGAATACGATTATGGATTTGCTTTCCGAGACTACGGATGATTATTTATTCCTGTGGGATATTATAAACGGAACTTTTTATATATCGGAAAATGCATTTGAAGATTTAGACATTGACCGTCTGATTGAGACAGACGTCGTAGCTGAATGGTCCAGGATTATGGTTCCGGAAGATCTTCCCGTATGGCTTGAGGATATGGAACGAATCCAGGATGGCCGCAGGGATTACCATGACATGGAATACCGGGTTCGCAATAAATCCGGCCGTATTATCTGGGTATCATGCAGGGGAACGGTGAAAAAGGACAAGCAGAACAGGCCGCTGTTCATGATTGGACGGATCTCCAATATAGGGAGGCAGAACAAATTTGACAATGTCACCGGTCTGAGAAACAGGAGCCAGTTTGAAAAAGATCTGGAACTGCTTTTAAATCAGGATGATCCGGTTCAGGGAATCATTGTTGTCCTGGACATCGACAACTTTAGAAATATCAACGAAAAGCACGGTTATGCGTTTGGTGACCGTGTCCTAAATATCATTTCCACGCTGATATCCTCACTGCTGCCCGAAGGATGCCCGCTGTACCGGCTGGATGGGGACGAATTTGTCTTCTTTATGCAGGGAGGCACGGAGGAGTATATCAGGGGTATCTATGAAAATATTCAGATTTTTATAGGCAGTCATTTCACCGTGGACGGGCAGCAGCTGCCGGTATCCATTTCGGCCGGAGCCTGTTTCTTCCCAAAAGACGGTGTAACCTATCAGAAACTGTTCAGGAATGCAGAGAATGCGGTTGAGATAGCCAAGATGAATGGAAAAAACCAGCTCGCTCTCTTTTCTGAGGACATATATAAACGGAAGATGAGGATCATGGAGCTTCAGGAGAGCCTTCATTCCTGTGTCAAAAACGGATGCCGGGAGTTTGAAGTGTATTACCAGCCTCAGGTGGAAGCTAAGACTGGAAAGGTAGTGGGTGCGGAGGCGCTGCTCCGCTGGCATTCGCCGGAACATGGGGAGGTTTCTCCGGTGGAGTTTATCCCTCTTCTGGAGGAGAGCCGTTCCATTACCCAGGTTGGAAAATGGGTGCTGGAGGAGAGCATCAGGCAGCGCAAAGCGTGGAAGAGTAAATCCCCCGGAATTCTGATGAGTGTGAATGTCTCCTATATCCAGCTAAAAGAAAACGATCTGTTGGCATATCTGAGGGAAAAGTCCAAGGAAGGACTGGAGGCGGAGCGTTTTATACTGGAATTGACGGAAAGCTGCTGGGTGCCCAACTTACATATCATTAACCAGGAATTCAGAGGGCTGCAGGCGATGGGATTCGGAATAGCAATCGACGATTTCGGGACAGGATATTCTTCACTAAGCCATCTGAAAGGATTGCCTGCTAATGTATTGAAAATTGACCGCAGTTTTATAAAGGGAATTGAGGATGGCAGTTACGAATATATTTTTTTGGAATATATTATCAAACTTGCACACAGCATTTCCGCACTCGTCTGTGTGGAAGGTGTGGAAACGGAAACGGAGCTGGAGGTTGTGAGACAGGCGTCGCCTGATTACATACAGGGTTTTCTGTTCGGCAGACCTGTCAGCGCATCGGAA
This sequence comes from uncultured Clostridium sp., assembly GCA_958349075.1. Lineage (GTDB taxonomy): Bacteria > Bacillota > Clostridia > Lachnospirales > Lachnospiraceae > Otoolea. The sequence goes on along the minus strand of CATWBR010000451.1, from coordinate 2,058 downwards.
TTTGAACGTCTGTATCTGTAGACGCGCCGTGATATGCGGGGAGGGGTCACATGTACCAATGCGAAAGTCAAATCACATTATTTGGCAGGAATCCAATGATTGAAACTGTGCTGGGCCGGCTTGAGCCTCTGGAGCATTTTACCCATAAAATTGCTGTGGAGTCCGGACCGGCGCCTGAATTACTAAAGCAGAGCGATGTGGTGATCTGGAATCTGGAAGGAGAAACGCCGCCCTCGGGGATACGTATGATGTGCAAAGAGGGGACGGAGCTTGTTTATTGCGCCCGGCATGAAGAGATAGATCGTTTTTCATCCCGGGATTTGGAGGCCGCAGACGAATTCTGGGAGCTTCCGCTGAATGGAGAGCGGGTCAGGATCGGTTTGGTGCGTATCATGGAGCGGATTAAGCTCCGCTATGATCTATATATGACACAGACCTATCTGGATACGGCCATTGACAGCATCCCGGACATGCTGTGGTTTAAATCCCTTAAAGGAACCCATGTAAAGGTCAATAAGGCATTCTGCTCTGTTGTCGGGAAGACAAGGGAGGATGTGACGGGACGCGATCACTGCTACATATGGGGAGTTTCCCCGGATGATCTGGAGAACGGAGAGGCATCCTGCAGGGAATCCGAGGATGCGGTAATCAGGGCGCTTCACACGCTGCAGTTTACCGAGGCGGTAAAGTGTTCCAGGGGATTGCGCCAGCTTCGCACCTATAAGACGCCGATTCTGGATATGGATGGGAAAACGGTTCTGGGTACCGTGGGAATCGGCCACGATGTCACCGATCTTGTCAACATGAGCGCAGAGATGGAAATTCTTCTTCAGAGCATGCCTTATGCAATTCTTTTATGGAATAACTGCGGGAAAATCATTAATGCCAATATGAAATTTGAGGAATATTTCCATACGGACAGACGGTCGGTCATTGGACGCGACTATAATGAGTGGACGGCACATGCATTTGAAGAAAGGCATTCAATTAACAGCGAAGGGTATGTTGAGGCGAAGGTCTGTTTAGAGGACGGTGCGGGGAAGGTCTTGGAAATCCATGAAAGTTCTATCTACGACGTCTTTCATAATGTGGCCGGAAAATTGTGTATCTTCCGCGATGTAACGGTGGAACGCGATCTGGAACGCCAGATACGCCACAGCTCCAATACGGATTTTTTGACAGGACTTTACAACAGGCGTTGTTTTTATCAGTATATCCACAATAACCGGGATGATAAGACGGTCAGCCTGATGTACATTGATCTTGATCGCTTTAAAGAAGTTAACGATACCTGCGGCCATAAGGTGGGAGATGCTGTACTGATGTGCACGGCAAAGATTCTTATGGAGTCCTTCCCGGAAGATTTTGTGGCCAGGCTGGGCGGAGATGAATTCCTGATGGTACGGCTGGGGGAATGCAGTATCGCACAATTGGAGCAGGAGGCGGAACAACTCATTAAAAAGATCCGGGATGATTTTTGGGGGAAGGAAGAGGTCGGCAGTTTATCGGCCAGTATCGGAATTGCCAGGAGCGCCGATCCGGAGATGGATATCGACCTGCTGCTGCAGCACAGCGACCAGGCCCTTTACCAGGCTAAAAATGAAGGTAAGTCCTGCTACCGCGTATATCAGGAGAATTAGTACAGTCACACATTTGTAAGCCGCCCTGCCGGGCGAAACATGAATGTGCCGGTGTGCCGGCTTTTGATAAACAGGCGGCGCGCGAAGGTTTTCTTCTGTCGGATTTTGTGATATGATAGGGGAAAATGGGAAGGGAGAATAGATATAACATGTATTTAGATTCAGAAGTGATTAGCGTGATAGCCGCCATCGCCGCCGTATTAATTGCGGTATATGTATTGATAAAGACAAACGGTTCCAGAGAGAGAAATTGCCGCAGCCTGTATCTGTACGAACAGTATGCCGGGAGCATTGGAAAATGCATCTCAGACAATACGCCCGAAAATAAAAAAGAGTATAAAGTGAATTACTATCAGTTGTATATTTACATTGACCCTGCGCTCAGGACCCCGAGGGAAACCATAGACGAGCATATGGA
>CATWBR010000450.1 GCA_958349075.1 uncultured Clostridium sp. | reverse complement strand
TTTACCAGCATATCATAAAAAATGTCAAAAGGGAAGAGAAAAACGCATTTTTTTGGTTTACAAGGCGGAACTTTTCTATTATAATCTTGATAATGCCTTACTGGGGCCTTTAACAAGATAAAGGTTCCGAACGGCTTTTGAAGAGAGTCCGGATAACGGGCCTTTGTTGATAACGGTGACCTGTGCGCGGAGCGTGCGGCCGATCGCTGAAAATGAAAACTGCAGACAATGAGAGGGAAAAAACATGAGGAGAAACGACATTCACAAAGTGATGATTATCGGTTCCGGTCCAATTATTATCGGACAGGCATGCGAGTTTGATTATTCCGGAACTCAGGCGTGCAAGGCGTTAAAAAACCTTGGTTACGAGATTGTACTGGTAAACTCTAATCCGGCTACGATCATGACGGATCCGGAGACAGCAGATGTGACCTACATCGAACCACTTAATGTTGAGAGATTGACACAGATCATTGATAAAGAGAGACCGGACGCATTACTTCCGAACCTGGGAGGACAGTCAGGTCTTAACCTTTGTTCTGAGCTGGCAGCAGCAGGTGTTCTTGATAAATATAATGTAAAAGTAATCGGAGTTCAGGTGGATGCGATCGAGCGCGGTGAGGATCGTATCGAATTCAAGCATGCAATGGAAAGCCTGAATATCGAGATGGCAAAGAGCGAAGTTGCCTACACGGTGGAAGAAGCTCTTGCAATTGCCGATAAGTTAGGCTATCCGGTAGTTCTTCGTCCGGCTTACACGATGGGCGGCGAGGGCGGCGGTCTTGTATATAACGTTGAAGAATTAAAAACAGTCTGTGCGAGAGGCCTTCAGGCCAGTATGGTTGGCCAGGTGCTCGTCGAAGAATCGATCTTAGGCTGGGAAGAATTAGAGCTGGAAGTAGTACGTGATGCTAAAAACAATATGATTACCGTTTGCTTTATTGAAAACATTGATCCTCTTGGCGTTCACACCGGCGACTCATTCTGCTCCGCACCAATGCTTACTATTTCAGAAAAAGTCCAGAAACGTTTACAGGAAAAATCTTATAAGATTGTCGAGGCGATTGAGGTAATCGGCGGAACGAACGTGCAGTGGGCACATGACCCGAAGACAGACCGCGATATCGTAATTGAGATTAACCCTAGAACATCACGCTCCTCAGCGCTGGCATCCAAAGCAACAGGATTCCCGATTGCCCTTGTATCAGCCATGCTTGCAACAGGACTTACCCTGGATGAAATCCCATGCGGCAAATACGGAACACTGGATAAATACGTTCCGTCCGGCGACTATATTGTAATCAAATTCGCACGCTGGGCATTTGAGAAATTCAAAGGCTCCGAAGATAAATTAGGTACTCAGATGAAGGCCGTAGGCGAAGTCATGAGTATTGGAAAGACATACAAAGAGGCTCTTCAGAAGGCAATCCGAAGCCTGGAGAGGGGATGCTACGGCCTTGGCCATGTGAAAGACTTCGACCAGAAGAGCAAAAAAGAACTTCTGTCCATGCTTCACGTACCGACCAGCCAGCGTCAGTTTATCATGTATGAGGCTCTGAGACAGGGTGCAACCGTCGATGAACTTTTCGAACTTACGAAGATTAAACACTATTTCATTCAGCAGATGAAAGAGCTTGTAGAAGAGGAAGAAGCTCTCATGCAGTATAAGGGACAGGTTCCTCCTGTGGAAGTGCTCCGCCAGGCTAAACTCGACGGATTTGCAGACAAGTATTTAAGTGAAATCCTGGAAGTTTCCGAGGAAGACATCAGAAATGCCAGAACAGAGGCTGATATCGTGGAAGGCTGGGAAGGCGTTCACGTAAGTGGAACAGAAGATTCGGCTTACTACTACTCCAGCTACCATATAAAAGATGAGAGCCCATGCAGCGACAACAGGAAGATTATGATTCTCGGCGGCGGCCCGAACCGTATCGGCCAGGGTATCGAATTTGACTACTGCTGCGTTCATGCTGCAATCGCATTGAAAGAGCTCGGCTTTGAGACAATCATTGTAAACTGCAACCCGGAGACCGTATCCACGGACTACGATACATCCGATAAGCTTTATTTTGAGCCGCTGACACTGGAAGATGTTTTAAGCATCTACCACAAGGAAAAACCTCTGGGCGTTATCGCACAGTTCGGCGGACAGACACCGCTTAACCTGGCAGCCGACTTAAAGAAATACGGTGTGACAATTCTCGGAACAACACCTGAGACAATCGACATGGCGGAGGACAGAGACCTGTTCCGCGACATGATGGACAAATTACACATTCCGATGCCTGAGTCAGGCATGGCCGTTAATGTTGACGAGGCCCTTGTTATTGCAAACCGCATCGGTTATCCGGTAATGGTACGCCCATCCTATGTACTCGGCGGACGCGGTATGGAGGTAGTACACGACGACGACGCTATGACATATTATATGAAGGAAGCCGTTGGCGTTACTCCTGACCGTCCGATTCTGATTGACCGTTTCCTGAATCATGCGACAGAGTGTGAGGCAGATGCCATCAGCGACGGAGTGGACGTATTCGTTCCGGCCGTTATGGAGCACATTGAGCTTGCCGGAATCCATTCCGGAGACTCAGCCTGCATCCTGCCTTCCAGAAATCTGACAAAGGATCAGGTAGACACCATTCGCGACTATACAAGCCGTATTGCAAAGGAAATGCACGTTGTCGGCCTTATGAATATGCAGTATGCAATTGAAGACGGGGAGGTTTATGTACTTGAGGCCAACCCAAGGGCATCCAGAACCGTTCCGTTGGTTTCCAAGGTCTGCAATATCAAGATGGTAAAACTGGCAACCGATATTATGACTTCCCACCTGACAGGAAGACCTTCACCGGTTCCAACACTGACAGAGAAGAAGATTCCTCATTACGGAGTAAAGATGCCGGTATTCCCATTCAAGATGTTCCCGGAGGTTGATCCGGTACTCGGGCCGGAGATGCGTTCCACAGGAGAAGTTCTCGGAATGTCTGCAAACCTGGGCGAGGCGATTTATAAGGCACAGGAAGCAACACAGACAAGACTTCCAAGCTCCGGAACCGTACTTTTAAGCGTCAACGATATGGACAAACCAGAACTGATTGAGGTTGCAAAGGGATTCTATGACTGCGGCTTCAAGCTGATGGGAACAGGCAGGACCTACGATATCATGGCAGCCGCAGGACTTCCGGCAGAAAAGATTGCCAAGATTGATGAGGGACGCCCAAATATCCTTGATAAGATTACCAACAAGAAAGTTGACATTATCATCAATACACCGGTCGATAAAAAAGGAATGGGAGACGACAGCTATATCAGAAAGGCAGCCGTTAAGGGTAAAATCCCTTATTTCACCAACATGGCGGCCGCAAAGGCAACTGTTCAGGCTCTTAAGACCATCACAAAGAACGGGGATATTGAAGTGAAATCACTTCAGGAGTTCCATAAAGAGATTAAATAAGTAATTGCTTTGAAATTAGGATAACCCGCACTAAATACCTGCCTTATTGAATCGGCAAGGTATTTAGTGCGGGTTATATTGGTATAGGGAGGATTTAATTGAGCAGATGAGGACGCTGCCGGCAGGCCAGGGGCCGGGGGGGTGAGGTTGGTTGAATGAGTCTTCAGTTCCGGCTGCAGGTTGTCGTGAGGGGGAATCCGGCACAATGAATTACTCCGGGGACCGTTTTCAC
>CATWBR010000449.1 GCA_958349075.1 uncultured Clostridium sp. | reverse complement strand
GTGTATAAATTATAGTAATACGTTTTATGCAGGTGAATACATGCAGCAGTTTATAGTGGAAGTGATGGACTCGTTCGGATACATAGGGATTTTTGTGCTGATTCTGGTTGAAAACCTGTTTCCGCCTATCCCGTCGGAAGTTATTCTCACATTTGGCGGATTTATGACCACCTATACGGCGATGAATGTGCCCGGAGTCATTGCCGCATCGACGGCCGGTTCCGTTCTGGGGGCGGTTATTCTTTATTATGCTGGGCGGCTTATACCAAAGGATATGCTGAAAAATATGCTGGAGGGAAAGATCGGGAAGCGGCTTCATTTTGAACAGGAAGATGTGCAGGATGCGGAAGGGTGGTTTGACACGAAGGGCAAAAGCACCGTCTTTTTCTGCCGCTGTGTACCGATCATCAGGAGCCTGATCTCAATACCGGCCGGGATGGCGGGCATGAAGATGGCTCCCTTTCTGGTACTGACATTTGCCGGAAGCCTAGTCTGGAATACGGTACTTGTAACGGCCGGCGCCGTAGCCGGAGCCTCATGGGGAAGAATCCTGGAAGTGCTTGATACATATTCAAATATCACGATTATTGTGGTGGGAATTGTGGCTTTGATTGGCAGCACAATCTATTTTGGAAGGAGAAAAGGGGAGGAACAGGAAGAGAGAAGGACAAATAAATAAAAGCAGTAAGCGCTTGTCAATAGAAGAACATGAGAATAGAAAACATAAAAACAGAATGAAAGAGGAGCAGAATGGGAATATTTTCTGTATGGAAAAATTAGATCCCAGATTGGCTGCAATCATTATATTGTTATACGTACGCTATCTCCCGGGGATGATGTGGGATAAAATGTGTATGGAAAAGAAAAAATATTGGAAAAATGGGGACGGAGCTGAAATACCCGATGGCGGAAGCTTGAAGTGATGAGCCGTCAAAAGATGACTCGGATAAAAATTTAGAAAAATTTGTTCCCGCTGGAGCGTGTTTGAAAATTCATTTCCGCCATCTGCACGCCCCACTTCGCGGGAGATTTGCCCCCAATTCAGTCAGCGTAGCCCACTACGCCTCCTTCATCGGGGACAAATCTCCCACAAAGTATGACGTACAACTGACGAAAAGCAACTTTCAAACACGCTCTAGTGAAGCACTTTTATTTTGGGGAAATATTCAAACAAAACTTTGGCGGTTATTTTCTCTTTCGAGACGAAGTGTTTTTTCCAGTACCGGCCGTCAAAAGAATTGTTCCGGTTATCCCCCATCATAAAATAACTGTCTTCGGGAACTTCAAAATGCAGACTTTCCTCCGGTTCCATTTTCTCGCGCAGATAAGGTTCGTCCAGGGGTGTTTCCGACCCGTTCAGATAGACTTCTCCATCATGGATGTCAATAATATCACCGGGGATTCCGATGATTCGCTTTACATAGTGGACGGTCTTGCCTTTTTTATTAATTTCGGAGTCACAGACAGGGCAGACATCCGGCCGTTCGCCTTCGATCCGTTTGTGGCAAACTGGGCATTGCCAGCCGAAGACAAAGATGGCGATGTCGCCGCGTTCCGGTTCCGTGAAATGATAATTGACACGCGAGCCGATTATCCTGCTTCCCGTCATAATGGTATTTTCCATGGAATCGGAAGGAACATCGCTGTTGGCGATAATAAATGTGTTCAGGACAAAGGCAATGACAACCGCGGTGGCAATAATCTGGATCCAGCTTATCAGTTCTGCCTTAAACCCTTTTTTCTCTTCTGAATTTTTGTTCTCTGTTTTATTTTCCATATTGATTTTATCGTCCTCGTTATATTTTCGCTTCGTAGTGGTGAACAGTACTATTATACACATCCTGCGGTAAAAAGCAAATCTCCTGTTCATGCCGGATACATCCCTTGGAATGTGTTGAGGCTTATGAAGTGGACTGGGGATGAAACCTATGTTAAACTGAGTAGGAAACAGGAAAGCACAGAGACTTGGGAGGAATTATTTATATGAAAGAGACGGCAGACAGGGAGACCCTGGGAGAAATACTTGATTTACTGGATAATATGGGAATGCGGTACTGGATTGACGGCGGATGGGGAGTCGATATCATACTGGGCAGGCAGAGCAGGGAACACAGGGATATTGATGTGGACTTTGACGGAGAATATACGGATGCCCTTCTGAAAGTCCTGGAAGACAGAGGATACGTGATTACGACAGACTGGAGGCCATGCCGCATTGAACTCAGCCATCCGCTTCTCGGTTATATCGATATTCATCCGTTCGTTATTGCAGAAGACGGCAGCGCCAGACAGGCCGACCCGGAGGGCGGTTGGTATGAGCTCCGGGCAGAATGGTTTTCTTCCGCCGTATTCGAAGGCAGGAAAATTCCATGTATTTCGGCAGAGGCGCAGAAGCTGTTCCATACCGGATATGAGCCGAGAGAAGTGGATAAGGCGGATATGCGGAACCTGGATGCATTTCTTGAGGAACAGGACAAATCATAATTTTACCGGTTTTTGGTATTGACTCTTCCGCAGCGTAAGGCTATAAGATAAATTAAAAGGAAGGTGAATACGATGAAAACGGTAAAAGAGGTATCTGAGATAACCGGACTGAGCGTCAGGACATTGCGGTATTACGATGAAATCGGCCTTCTGAAGCCTGCCGGGCTGACGGAATCCGGTTATCGGCTGTACGATGAAACCGCGCTTGAAAACTGCGGGAGATTATGTTCTTCAGGGAGTTGGAAATCCCGCTGGCCGATATTAAGGAGATAATGGAACGGCCTGACCGCGATATAAAACAGGCTCTTTCGCTTCAGAAGTCCCTGCTGGAACAGAAACGGAACCGCCTAAACGGAATGATTGAACTGATCGGCGATGAGATGGAACATGCCGGTACAATGAATTTTAAGGCATTCGACGATGACGATATCGATAAGATAATGAATCATTCCCTGGAACTTCAGGGAAAAGAATCAATCACGGCGATTATCAGGGAGTTCGGGAGTGTGGAGGCGTACCGCGATTTTTTTGCGGAAAATATGAAAAACGAAAAAATGAGCTGTCATTTCATGAAAATGTATGGAAGTAAAAATAAGGCGGTGGAGGCAAGTCTTAAATCCACGGGGGACCGCGGGGAGCTTAAAAAATTGCAGGACGAGAATGACAGGATTTACAGACAGTTTGCCCGGGCCATGGAATCTGACGATGAAGCATTGGCGATGGAAGCGGTCAGGATGCTTTCAGAGAATTATAAGTCCATGTTCCGGATGGACAATGCGAGGTATCTGCTTCTGAAAGTAGCTGAGGATTATCTGGAAGAAAAGAAAGTCCCGGAGCTCATTGAGGCTACGGAAAAAAAATACGGCCAGGGTATTACCGAATATATCGGCAGGGCTATCCGGCGCTGCTTCGGCGAATAACGGAACGAACGGAAAAATGATAACCGGCACGTTAGGCGGGCAGGTTGCCGCCTTCAATAAAAATGCCTGTAAACCATATATAATCATGGTTTACAGGCATTTTCCCGTTTTGTGAAGTGCGTCTGATAGGAATCGAACCTACGCCTCAGGCTCCGGAGGCCAGCGCTCTATCCACTGAGCTACAGACGCATCTTCATTATTCTACTATATTTGAACGCTCTAGGCAAGGTCTTTTATGGAAGTTTTATTGCATTTTATATAGGATTTTGCTAGAATAGAGCAGAAC
>CATWBR010000448.1 GCA_958349075.1 uncultured Clostridium sp. | reverse complement strand
ATAATGTGCCAATTTCCCTTCCATCCTTTTAAATTTTTATTCCCGCTTTTTTCTTCTTCCTCACTTTCTCCCTGAATTAGCAATATTTTTGCAATTTATTATCCGGTCCAAAGTCCCATACTAAATAATGAACTTCATCAGAAAATAACTTCATATGAACTTCATCCATCAAATCATGAAAGGAGGACTTATCATGAGCCCGGCAAACGACTATAAGGCAAAAGAATGCAACTGTCAACAGATTCTGGCCATCGCTTCTGTCCCGATGCAGCCCTGGATTCAGCCGAGGGATCTTTCCCTTGCCCTGGAACGCGGAACCATTTTTGAAAACCTGGACTTTCCATTTTATATAGGAGGTGAGCAGAAATGACCGACAGAACAACTCTCTTAAAAGAAATCGACAAAGTCAGCTTCGCACTCAATGATGTTACGCTCTACCTGGATACCCATCCGGACTGTGCGGATGCCATCTCCTATTTCAATGAAATGGCTCCGAAACGCGCAAGCCTGATGCAGGAATTTGCGGCCAGCTTTGAACCGCTTACAATCGACTGTATCAGTAAAAACGGCGGTCTCACCGATCATTTCACCTGGCTTGACGGCCCGGCGCCCTGGGAAGGAGGTGCTCTCTAATGTGGAATTATGAAAAACGGCTTCAGTTTCCAGTCAGCATAAAAACCTGCTGTCCAAAAACGGCACAGCTTATTATCAGCCAGTTCGGTGGACCCGACGGCGAACTTGCGGCATCCATGCGTTATCTGTCCCAGCGCTATTCCATGCCATGTAAAAAAACGGCCGGACTTCTGACCGATATCGGTACGGAAGAGCTGGCCCACATGGAAATGATCTGCGCCATGATTTACCAGCTCACAAAGAATATGACAACCGAGGACGCCAAAACGGCCGGTTTTGACGCCTACTATGTCGATCACACCAGCGCCCTGTGGCCGACAGCGGCGGCCGGAGTACCATTTAATGCATGCGAATTCCAGAGTAAGGGAGACGCCATCACCGACTTAACGGAGGACCTGGCCGCCGAACAGAAAGCCAGAACCACCTATGACAACCTGCTGCGAATTATCACGGATCCCGACGTGCGTGCTCCGCTCCAGTTCTTACGCGCCAGGGAGCTCGTCCATTTCCAGCGGTTCGGGGAAGCGCTTGAAAACTTAAAAACCACTATGGATTCCAAAAACTATTACTATTTTAACCCGGAATTCGATAAAAAATTTGTTCAGTAACTAACAGATTCAACAATAAACGGCGGCAGTCTGTTGTATCACCCGGCAGATCAAAAAATACTCACGGAAGCCGCTTCTGCGTTACAGGACATTCCTGTCCGCGCCGCGGCTGCCGTGAGTATTTCCTTGCTGCTTTTTTGTTTATTGAACCGTAATGTTCCCCGACCTGACACCTTCCACAAATACATCGGCCAGTTCCGGATCAAACTGCGCTCCCTTCTCTTCTATTAATATCGCGATTGCTTTTTCCAGAGGATAAGGTTCTTTATAGGAACGTCTCGAAACCATCGCGTCAAAGCTGTCGGCAATACACAGGATACGTCCCGACAGTGGAATGTCTGTTCCGGCTACCCGCCTTGGATATCCCTTTCCGTCGTATCTCTCATGATGGCAGATAACGGCGGGAATCACATAATTCAGTGAAGGGAGATATCTGATAATGCCGATGGAGCTCTCCACATGGGACTGCATCACCGCATACTCCTCATCGGTCAGCCGTCCCGGTTTGTTCAGGATATTCTCAGGTATGCCGATTTTCCCTATGTCGTGAAGCAGGGCCGCCTCACGGATTAGTTCAATGAAATCGGCGTTTTTATTCAAAAGCTGAGCCAGCCTCGTGGCATAATAGGCCACATTTTTAGAATGGTTGAAGGTGTAATGATCTTTCGTATCAATTGCGGCGGTCAATGCGAATATCGCGGAGGCATAGGAAGAATAAATCTCTTCTTTTCCTTTTTCTTCAATTTCAGTCTTGCCTTCCCGGTAAATCATCACATCATTTTTTCCGTGCCGTTTTACGTGGTACACCGCCATCTCCGTATGGGTCAGCAGCGCTTCCGATGTTTCCGCCCCATCGGGAAATGAACAGATTCCGCAGCTCGCCGTCAGGATATTTAGTTCCTCCCCTCCGCGTCCCGTATTAACCCTGCCAAGAGCAAACATCAGGCTGCGTGCGGTCCGTTCCGCTTCCTCCGCCGTCTTTTCCGGCAGAATCACCGCAAATTCTTTTCCCCCGTATCTGGCAACCTGGCTTTCTTTTCCCGCCGTTTCGGCTAAAAGCTGTGCAATGGCACGAATAGCCGTATCCCCGCTTGATACTCCGTAAAGCTGGTTAAACAGTTTAAAGTCGTCCAGGTTGATGAGAAGAAGGGAAAACATTGCTTTCTTCTCCGCACACTTTTCATCAAGTATTTCATAAAATGCCCTTCTGTTCAGAATTCCGGTCGCCATATCGGTTCTGGCCTCAATCCTGGCTTTTTCGTAAAGTTCGGCATTTTTAAGAGCCATCGATGCGATGGATTCCACCGATTCCAGAAATGCAATCTCCTCATACCGGTAATATCTGAGATCCTTTCCCACTGATTTTGTACAAAGTGCCAAAAAGCCGGCAAACTCTTCATTGCCTAGCGGCACCAGACAGCCGATTTTCTTTTCCTTCAATGAACGCCGCTCCTCTTCGCTTATCTTATGAAAGGCATTCATGCGCTCCAGTTCCCTCACGGATATGCAGCCGGGGTGATTTTCAAGATCCGTTATCAGTCTGCCCGAAAACTTCATCCCCCTCTTAATCTCTCCCGTCCTGCTGTCGCAGATATGGTATCCGTCCTCTTTCAGCACACAGGCATATACGCGCTCCGTCGGCGTATTGTTGAGAATGATCCGGAAAATATGTCCCAATATCTCAGCCTCATTGAGTGACTGTGATACATCAAAGCAGAATTCCCGCAATTTTTCGGCGCGCACCGTCTCATCCCAGACAAACATCCTGTCGATCACAAATCTGGTAAGTTCATAGATAATGAGCGTCATAAGCACCGACGACGCGCTGATCAGAAGCGTCATATTCCCCGCCGTCTGCGGGAAAAACCGCAGGAGCGTCTCTTCTATGGTATCAAACCAGGTAAACAGCGCTAGCATCGTAAGTCCGGTGGCCAGAAGATAACAGTTGTTCCTGGACAGAAGCAGAGTCAGACGCACCAGATGTTTTCTCCTGAACACCCTGAAAATGCACAGCGCATTAAATATACCGGACAGGATATCTAACGGTATACCAGCAAATACAGGAAGACAGATCAAAAGATGGCCAACCAGCATGACCCCATATCCGACAAAAAGGGGGATAAGCTGTTTCTTCATCCTGCGGTCGGCATGGCTTTGATAATACAGTCTGAACGCATCCCCGATTATAAGCAGACAAATCAAAAAAAGCAGGATAACGGCCGGAGACATTTCATAAATAAAGAGCCTCCCTCCATCCGGTAAAGACTGCACCATGGGAGCCGGTACAAAACAGCCGGTAACCGCGTTGGAAATACCGGCGGCCAATATAATAACAAGCCACAGCCACAAATGCGGTGTCTTCTCTATCCCCACCAGAACGCTGACACAGTAATAGAACGAATACACCGTAAAAAGAAGGCCAAACACGGAAGCGTGATACCAGAACTCATATCCCGGCCAAGACATAAGA
>CATWBR010000447.1 GCA_958349075.1 uncultured Clostridium sp. | reverse complement strand
TATTAGAATATATTAAGGAAACGATATTAAAGAAGGGCTATCCCCCGGCTGTCCGTGAGATCTGCGAAGCCGTGCGGCTCAAGTCCACATCCTCCGTCCATTCCCATCTGGAGCAGTTGGAGAAGAACGGATACATCCGACGTGACCCTACGAAGCCCCGTACGATAGAGATTATAGACGACACGTTCAATCTGGCCCGCAGGGAGGTAGTCAATGTCCCGCTGCTGGGTACCGTAGCCGCCGGAGCGCCGATTCTGGCCCAGCAGAATATTGAAAACTATTTCCCGATTCCCGTGGAGATGCTTCCGAATAAGGAGATCTTCATGTTGAACGTAAAGGGAGACAGCATGATTGACGCCGGGATCTTTAACGGTGACCGCGTCATCGTGGAACAGACGAACACTGCAAGAAACGGTGAGATTGTCGTTGCCCTGGTGGAAGACTCCGCCACGGTTAAAACTTTCTATAAAGAGAAGGGCCATATCCGCCTGCAGCCTCAAAACACCTCCATGGAACCGATTATTCTTGACGATGTAAAAATCCTCGGCAAAGTTATCGGCCTGTTCCGGCTAATGTAATTATTTTTAGCGATTTAATTTCATATCAGTCCAATATACAATTTAAGACGGAGTATTAAGAGAATACGGACATTTATATGAGCCGTTTCCTCTTAATACTCCGTCTTTCCGATATCTTTATCTCTGCGATACCTTTATCTCTCCGATATCTTTATCCTCCCGATATCTTTATCTTCCCGGTTCCGTCCGGGGGATTTTGTCGGTGCCAGACTGTAAGTTCTGCGCTTCTGTTAAGAGCTATGTACATGGAACGTAACCTAAAAAAACGGCAGGAATGCTGCGGCAACCGCAAATATAAGGGCCGGCAGCAGATTGGCTACCTTGATTTTCTTCTGGAACATCAGATTGACACCTACGCAGAAGATCAGCATGGAACCGACCATCGACATATTGGATACCGCCTGCGGCGTCAGAAGCGGCTCTATCACCCTGGACAGCAGCGTGATTCCCCCCTGGAACAGTCCGAGAGGGATCACCGAGAAGATACAGCCCTTCCCCATCGAGGACGCCATAACGAACACGATAATCGCATCCAGAACCGCCTTTGCGCAGAGCATGGAGATATCGCCCGTGATTCCGTCCTGGATTGCTCCGACAACGGCCATGGCGCCGATGCAGATTGTCAGGGAGGTTGTGACGAAGCCGTCCACAAAGCTGCCGTCACTTGTGCTTCCCGTCTTAACCTTAATCCACTCTCCGAATTCTTCCGTATGCTTTTCAATATTCAGGAATTCTCCAAGAAGCGCCCCCAGAGCCAATGAGAAAATAATCATCATTGTGCCTCCCGATACAATCACGCCTCCATCCACTGATAACATCTCCGTGAGTGTTCCGCTGATGCCGAGAAAAATGACGCAGAGTCCCACGGCCTGTATCAGAATATTTTGAAAACGCTCCGACAGTCCCTTTTTTATCATCATCCCTAGAATACCGCCGCCGATAACCCCGGCGCAGTTTATCACAGTTCCAAGTCCAGGCATTTCATAACCTCTGTTCTTTAAATTCTGAAAACTCGTGCATCAGTTTACATAAAACAATTATGTCAACTAGCGCACGAGTTTGATTTACTTTTCTGAATATCTAATCTCTTTCTCTTATCTCTTTCATCCTAATAGAATAAAAAAGCGTTTTTACTGTAAGTCGTCAATGCCCGCAATCTGCTTGCCGTCTCTCCAGATGCGCTCAAGATCGTAGAACAGCCTGTCTTCACGGGAGAATACATGGACAATAATGTCATTGTAGTCCATCAGTATCCAGTTGGCGGTATTGTAGCCCTCAATCTGACGGCACTCATGGCCTTCCTTCAGAAGCTCCTCTTCCACATTGTCTGCCATAGCCTGTACCTGGCTCGCGTTGCTTCCGTCCGCTATAATAAAATAATCTGCGATAATTGATACTTCACGGATATCAATGATTCTGATATCTTCTCCTTTTTTGTCTTCCAGTGCTTTTACGGCAATTTTTGCCATTTTGCTTGCCTGTGTCATTCTGTGATATTTCCTCCTTTAAATCTGCCAGAGGACCTGTCTCGGCCACCGCTTCTTCCATTCTGCGCATTCTCTCTGCGTCACAATATTCAAAAGCAACTCTGGTCATATCGTCTATATAAGCGCCGGATTCATCTAAATACCCGAGAATCCCCTTCATAATCTGGTACAGGGCTTCATCGAGATCTTCGAATGCCAGCTTTCTCATCTCGGGAAGCCGCGGCGCCCTGTCTCTTCGCGGCTCTATATAATCCGCTACATAAAGTATCTTGTCCAAAAGCCCCATGGCCGGTTTGCCCGTGGTATGGCATGCGATGGCCTGCAATATCTCAGGATCGTCGATTCCATATTTCTGTTTTGCCATCCAGGCTCCCAGTTTCGCATGGATCGTAGCCGGTGCCTTCAGCTCATTTTCGGTCAGTTCAATTCCTTTGTTGCGGCATTTTTTGATGATTGCCGCTTCATCGTACCGTTTTGCACAGTCATGAAGCAGGCCGGCCAGTTCCGCTTTCTGTAAATCATACCCATACCGCATGGCCAACGCGATACATGTATACGAGACGCCGAGTGTATGCTCGTAACGCATTGGGTGTAATTTGCCCTTCAGATGTTCCCGTATCTTTACAAACTCGGGAACCGGAAGGTCTTTATTTGGATTTTGTGTACTCATCTTACGCCTCCCCGGCAGGAATTCCCCTTACCGTTCAGCCTGAATCTGCTGTTTAAAGACTCTCCCGGTGACAAAGTTGTCAGAGGTAAAGTCCGTGTTCTTTAATATACCGGTACACAGGCTGGGGAATCAGACCCTCCACCGGCTCTCCGGACGCAATCCGTTCCCGGATGTCCGCGGATGCCACATCAATCTCCATACAGTGGAGCCTCATAATCCGTGCACCATATTTTTCTTTCAGATATTCGATCTGGGTATCCAGAGAACGCTTCTGTTCCTCACATTCGCGGCCCGCAGCAAGAAAGGTGACCGCACGCAGCACGTATTCGGGCCGATACCATTTTTCAATATCATGGATAGAGTCAGCGCCCACAATAAAATAAAATTCCGTATCCTTATATTCTTCCCGAAGAAGGCGCAGTGTATCCGCTGTATAGGTATTCCCCTTTGAACGCCTCACCTCAAAATCGGAAAGGCGGAAATAGGGCGTTTCCCCGATTGCAGCCTCCACCATGGCGCAGCGATCCTCGGAAGATGTGATCGTGTGATCTCTTTTATGGGGTGGAGTCTTTGAAGGCATATACCATACTGAATCCAGGTCGTACTCCTTATAAGCCTGATGCCCAAGCATCAGATGGCCCACATGGATTGGGTCAAATGTCCCCCCCATAATTCCGATTCGTTTCATAGCCTGTCCAGGCTCCTTTCTTTACTTGGGCAGAACGATCTTTCTCTTTTTCTCGTCCTTTGCCTGCTTGTAAAGCACAATTTTTTTGCCGATTACCTGGACAACCTGGGACTGTGTGCGCTCAGCTAAAGTCGCGGCAATCTCATTACCGTCATCCATACAGTTCTTCAGAACACTTAATTTAATTAATTCCCTGGCCTCCAGAGCCTCTGCCACAGCCGTGGTCAGTTCCGGGGTAATACTGGCTTTTCCGATCTGAAATATCGGATCCATTGTCATTGCAAGGCCTTTCAAGTAGGCTC
>CATWBR010000446.1 GCA_958349075.1 uncultured Clostridium sp. | reverse complement strand
GTGCGAGTCACACCTGAATACTTGGCAAAGTAGTTTTGAGCCTAGTATGAACGGTGTACTATGAGCACTTAGTGAGGTCCTTCCGAACTTAGTGCGAGTCACACCTGAATACTTGGCGAAGTAGTTTTGAGCTTAGTATGAACGGTGTACTATGAGCACTTAGTGAAGTTACCCACGAGCTTAGTGCGAGTCACACCTGAATACTCACAGCACACCGCCTCACTACCATCAAACAAGATAAACTAAGGAGAAGACTATGTACCAAAGGAACCTGACATTACTGACAGACCTGTACGAGTTAACGATGATGCAGGGATATTTCAAGGAAAAGGATGCCAATGAAACTGTCATCTTTGACGCTTTTTACAGAAGCAATCCGGACGGCAACGCGTTTTCCATCTGTGCCGGACTGGAACAGGTAATTGAATACGTAAAAAATCTTCATTTTGAGCCGGAAGATGTGGACTATTTGAGGAGCGTGGGACTTTTTGACGAAGATTTCCTCGACTATCTGCTCCACTTCAAATTCTCCGGCGATATCTATGCAATCCCGGAAGGTACGGTCATTTTTCCGCGTGAACCCATCGTAAAGGTAATCGCCCCCATCATGGAGGCTCAGTTAGTGGAGACTGCAATTTTAAATATTATCAATCATCAGAGTCTTATTGCCACCAAGACATCACGTATCGTCTACGCCGCCCGCGGGGACGGAATCATGGAGTTCGGCCTTCGCCGCGCCCAGGGACCGGATGCCGGAACTTACGGAGCAAGGGCCGCCATGATTGCAGGATGTATCGGTACCTCCAATGTACTGGCAGGCCAGCTTTTTGATGTCCCGGTCAAAGGTACTCATGCACATAGCTGGATTATGAGCTTCCCAGATGAGCTGACCGCATTCCGCACCTATGCAAAGCTTTATCCGTCCGCCTGTATTCTCCTTGTTGATACTTATGATACCTTAAACTCTGGTGTCCCCAACGCCATAAAGGTGTTTAAGGAAATGCGCGAGGCCGGAATTCCGCTGACCTTCTACGGAATCCGTTTAGACAGCGGCGATCTTGCCTATCTGTCGAAGAAGGCAAAAAAGATGCTGGATGAGGCCGGTTTCCCGGACGCCACCATCTCCGCCTCAAATGATCTGGATGAATACCTGATTGACAGCTTGAAGATTCAGGGAGCCACTATCAATTCCTGGGGTGTCGGAACCAATCTGATCACCTCCAAGGACTGTCCTTCTTTTGGCGGCGTCTACAAACTGGCCGCTATCAAGGATAAGAAAACCGGAAAATTCATCCCGAAGATCAAGCTTTCCGAAAATACGGAGAAGGTCACCAACCCCGGAAATAAAACAATCCGCAGAGTTTACGATAAGGAAAGCGGAAAAATCATTGCCGACTTAATCTGCCTTGTAGACGAGGCTTACGATGAGAATAATTCACTGCTGCTCTTTGATCCGGTGGAAACTTGGAAAAAGACCCATCTGGCCCCGGGTTCCTATACTCTTCGTGAGCTGCTCGTCCCTGTATTTAAGAACGGCGAGTGCATATACCAGTCTCCGAAGGTCATGGATATCCGCACCTACTGCAAACAGGAACAGGAAACGCTCTGGGACGAGTCCCGGCGTCTTGTAAACCCACACGAAATCCATGTGGATTTATCCAACGAACTGTGGCATATGAAGAATCAGCTCCTGGACAGCTATCACTATAACAATTAGTTATTTCATAAACAGGCATATCGAAATCCGCTTCTGACGATTATATTTCAGAGGCGGATTTCGATATGCCCGTTTATGCCGTTCTAGATAATCTGCCATTTAGTGTACTGACATGATTATATTCAGGTAAATATCCTGCGGAATTTTACCAGGTACAATCGTGTCAGCACACTAGTCAGGTTTCTGATTTATGCTGAACCGGTATGACGAATCACGGTTCCCTTCCATGGGAATTTCAAAAACCATTTCATTATTTTCCAGTTTAATATGATATCGTTCCCCTTCCGCTCTCTGTCCGTCTTCCACATTCTCGGAACCGAATTTCACCAGAACCCCGCCTTTCGAACGCCGGACGTAAAACCAGAGATAGCCTGAATCGCTGCATTTCACACTGAATCCTTCCTCGAAAGGCAGGGATATCTCCTCTCCCGTCAGAAGACGGCTGCCCAGTATATCCCCATAATCATCCGACAGATGAAGCCGGTCAAATGAGCCGGAACCAGTTTCATAATTTTCCGATTTAACGGTAAATATGCCGCCCGTGATACCGGAACGCAGTGTATATGCCGCGCTGTACGGATCATTCACCTGCTTTTCTATGAGCTCCAGCTTTTCACCGTACAGTTTTTCATAATGTGGAATGATGTAGCCCTCATTATAGACTTTCGAACCAAAGTCATGATGGAAATAATAGCCTGCCCCATTCGTAAACAGGCTCATAAGCTGAACGGCCAGAAAACAGACCGCCACCAGAATCATGGATGGAATCAGACCTTTAAGACTCACTTTCCGCAAACGCCATACGGAGATTACCGCCAGAACTGCCGCTATCAGGGGAAACAGAAATATGGCCGCAAGTATTCCGATTATGGCCGCCATGACTGCACCCACAGACAGCAGCCTTATCCCGGTGAGGACAATTACCGCACCTGAGGGAATATGAAGCACCTTTAAGCCGTCCCCCGCTTCATTCATTCCGCCGCCTGTTACGGAAAACAGGAAAACGCACAGCAGAACGGTCATTACCACTGCCACGGCTGCCGGAATCAGCCACTTTTTCCTCTTCATTATAAGCACCTTCCGTTCTTTATATTTGGGCACGGAGTGAACCGTAACCATCATCGGTTGATACGATACGCTGACAGTGTCCCACCCGAGCTCAGTTGACATGGATCAGTCTTCCTAATGTAATATCGGGCGGCATATCCGCTTCCCTCAGAAGTGTATAAAATTCCTCCTTCACCTCATCGTAAAGCGTACGGTTTGCCATGTAGAAAAAAAATGCCGCCCGATAATCTTCGCCTTTTTCAATCCCCGGAATTATTTCGGAAGCCAGATTATATCCAAATCTCCGTGTGTTGAATTTATAATGCTCCTTCCAGTCCTCCTCTCTGTGCCCCTGATAAAAAACCTTCTGAAGGGCCCTCGTCAGCAGAGGATAGAACCTCTGTTTTTCCCGGCTGAACCCATTTTGCGGATTTTCCAGATCCAAATCACTCACGGACCTGGACGGGTTCTGCGTATAATAATCCTCAATGTGAATATACAAAGCATTACAACTGTTAAATTGCTGATTTGGACGTTTACCCGGGATCTGATAACCCGAATTATCTGTGTCGGTATTAATATCGGCCAAAATCTGCACCATGGTTCCCTGTTCCGTTTTCCGTATTGCATATATTTTTTTACAGCGTTCCTCTGCCAGCGTTGAATACATTGGGTAAATTCTCTGGATAACCGGCCTTCCGGCGTGGGAAAGACCGGCCTGCCCCAACAGGGCACAATTACCCAGAACACGTCCCAATTCCGGATTCATGCGCGTCTCCATCTTTTCATGGAATTCTTCTTTTTTTATCCGCTCCCCGTAAGCAAACATGCACTTCTCCCCTCTTTAGGCTGACGCCCTGTTTTTATTTCACTGCCTGCAGCGGTTTTACAGTTCCATCTAAAAATATTAATCCTCCCCCAGGATATCCAATTGCGCACCAAAAGTATAGTTATAGAATATCAGAATAAAAA
>CATWBR010000445.1 GCA_958349075.1 uncultured Clostridium sp. | reverse complement strand
ATAGATGAACACTGCCCATTGGACGTTTGGGCAAATATCCAATAGAATGTAAATACAGAAAGCAAGTAATTGGTTGAAATGACTAAAGTATCAACATAGAAAGAGGAGGAATCATTGATGGAAAGAAAGTTTTCCCTGGCCTATCTTACAATCCCGGGCGTGGAGCCACTGGATCAGATTAGAATTGCCGCTGAGGCAGGTTATGACTATGTAAGTCTTCGTACAATACCGATGGGACTGCCCGGAGAGCCGCAGATATGCCTTGAGAAAGACCCTGAGCTTTTTAAGGAAGTCAAAAAGACTCTTAAAGATTATAATATGAAGTTGTTCGACATCGAGCTTGTCCGTGTGCGAGAGGATCTTCCCTGCGACTTCAGAAAAGCATTTGAGTGCGGCGCCGAACTGGGAGCCACCGACGTACTGTCCAGTGTATGGACAAAGGATCATGCATTTGCAGTAGAGCAGTACGGAAGCATCTGTGAACAGGCTAAGGAGTTCGGTCTTACGATTAACCTGGAATTCCCAATCGTATCCGGTCTGACCACACTGGATGAGACAATGGCAATGCAGGATAAGGTAAACGCACCGAACATGAAGCTTCTGATGGACATGATTTACTGCCACTGGGACGGCGTAACGGCAGAGAAGATTAAGGGGATTGACCCGGCGCGCTTCGGTGTGATTCATCTCTGTGACTGTCCGAAGGATATGCAGGGGCTTGAAATTGCACAGGTTGTCCGCGAGGGACGCGAATACTGCGGTAAGGGCGCGATAGACCTGGAAGGCCTGTTAAAAGCGCTTCCGGCCAACACCTGTTCCATTGAACTTCCAAATACAAAATACATAGCCGAGTACGGCGGGGCAACCCACGCAAAACAGTGCCTGGATAATGCAAAAGCACTTTTTCAGAAAGCAGGCCTTTAAAGACAATAGTGTATAGCGAGATTATGAAAGAAGGAAAGAGTATGAAAATCGATATCAATACTAAGATGATCACTCTGTTAGGCACACCGTTAAGCCAGTCCTTCGCTGCCAGGATGCAGAACAAGGCCTACGAAGCAGCAGGGCTGAATATGTGTTATTTCTACACAGAGATTGATAATGAGCATCTGGGCGAGGTAGTGAACGGCCTCCGGTATATGAACTTTGCCGGTATGGCGGTAACAAAGCCAAACAAAGTAAAGGTGCTTGAGTACCTGGATGAACTTGACCCGTTATGTAAGAAGATGGGTTCCAGCAACACGGTGGTGAAAACGCCGGAAGGCAAGCTTGTCGGTTACAATACGGACGGTGTGGGTTTCTACACTTCCCTGACCGAGGAGGGCGGCATCAAGGTGAACGAGTGCGTATTCTTCTGCTTCGGCGGAGGAGGAGCAGGACGGGCAATGTGTTCCATCTTAGCCTACCACGGAGCAAGAAAGATTTACATCACGGATGCCTATGAGGAATGTGCAAAGTCTCTCGTAAGCGACATCAATGAAAACTTTGCTCCAATTGCAGAGTTTGTTCCATCCGGGGATTTCTCAAAACTGGCCGCCTGCGACGTAGTATTGAATGCAAGCGGCATCGGAATGGGCTCTACGAAAGGCCAGAGCCTGCTTCCGAAGGAATATATCAAACCAAGCCAGTTCTACTTTGATGCATGTTACAATCCGGCAAAGACCCAGTTCTTACTGGATGCCGAGGAGAAGGGCTGCCAGATTCTGAACGGACTTGGGATGTCATTATATCAGGGCGCGGCTCAGATAGAGCTGTGGACAGACAAGAAAGCCCCGGTAGAAGTGATGCGCCAGGAGCTGCTGAAAATAGTGGCTGAGGGCAACGGCTGATATTGCAATCGGCCGGGAGTATGTAAAAAACGAGGAGGTATAAGATGAAAATTGTCAAATGGCTGGATGAGCACATGGAGGAATTCCTTCTGGTTCTTCTTCTGGTGATAATATCCTGCGTCAGCCTGTTACAGGTTATTATCAGAAAGATCCCTTGGATCCCGTCCCTGACCTGGGCGGAAGAGTTTTGCCGGTTCTGCTGGATCTGGAGCGTGTTCCTGTCCCTTCCATACACAATCAGGATGGGGAATATGCTGAGGGTAGGGGTTCTCTTGGATATGATGCCCAACGTGGTACATAAAGTAATTAACATTATCGTAGATTTTGTTACAACGGGCAGTATGGCTCTCCTGGCCTACCATTCCGTTACGGTTGTTCAGTCAATCAAGGCCAGCGGCGAGCCGTCACCGGCAATGCTGTGGCCCATGTGGATTGTATACAGTGTCATGCTGATTGGTTTCTGTCTCGCAGTGCTCCGCGGAATTCAGCAGATCGTACTCCATATAAAGAATTTTAACGAGAAAGAGTTAAGTACTCTCGAACAGACTATGCTCGAAGCGGCGGAAGAAGCTGCTCTGGCGAAAGGAGGAGAAGAATAGATGGCTGCACTGTTAGTATTTGTAGTATTTTTGATTGGAATTGCGATTTCCATACCGATCGGCGTCAGCATGATTCTTGGTTCCATCGCTCCCATTTTGACAATGGGAAAAGGAGGAACAATTGTCCAGCTCCTGAATAATACATTTGCCGGAGCCAACTCCACACCTATCCTGGCGGTTCCCCTTTTCATCCTGGGCGGCGTCATCATGGCAAAGGGTGGTATTTCCAAAAAACTGTTTAACTTTTTCTCATATTTTGCAGGCAGGATGCCGGGAGGCCTTCCCTGTGCGGTAATTCTGACCTGTCTGTTTTACGGAGCCATCTCCGGTTCCGGTCCGGCTACAACGGCAGCCGTAGGTTCCATGTGTGTTCCCTTCCTTACGGATCTGGGATATGAGAAGAAATGGAGCGCCGGCCTGATTGCAGTTGCCGGAGGCCTGGGAGTTATCATCCCGCCATCCATTCCTTTTGTACTTTATTCACTGGCAACGGGCGTTTCCACAGGCGACTTGTTCCTGGGCGGCGTATTCCCCGGTATCCTGATTGGTCTCTTCCTGATGATTTACGCGGTATTCTACTGTGTCCGTCACGGTGAAGACAGAGTGTTAATCGATGCAAGAATGAAAGAACTGCGCGCCACCGGACTTGGAAAACTGTTTGCAGACAGCTTCTGGGCTCTGCTTTGTCCGGTAATCGTTCTCGGCGGTATCTACACAGGTTTCGTTACACCAACTGAGGCTGCAACACTTTCCGTATTCTACGCAATTATCGTTTCCCTGTTCATCTATAAATCCATTAAGGTGAACGAACTGATTCCATTTCTCTGTGAATCGGTTAAGACATACGGCGGCCTGGCATTCGTGCTTGCATTTGCAACTGCTTTCGGACGTGTGCTTTCTCTTACAAGAGCAACAAAAGCCGTTGAAACATTTATCCTTGGCAACTTCCATTCCGGTATTGCAATTCTGACCGTACTGGCTATCATCTTCCTGATTCTCGGCATGGTTATGGATACCGGCCCAGCTATCATCATCCTGGCTCCGGTTGTTCTTCCGGCCGTTCAGGCTCTGGGCGTTGACCCGGTACACTTCGGTGTTGTCCTGGTATGCTGCCTTTCCATCGGTCTGGCTACGCCGCCCTTTGGACTCGACCTGTTTGTGGCAGGTAATATTGCGGAAGAGCCGCCGATGGCGGTGGCGAAGAAGGCGGTTCCGTTTATGCTGGCCTTCCTGGTTGCCCTGTTAGCTATCGTATATGTACCGTGGTTCTCCACATTCCTTCCAAATATGTTCTAAGGACAGGACTCACGGATTGATATAGAA
>CATWBR010000444.1 GCA_958349075.1 uncultured Clostridium sp. | reverse complement strand
AAATTGATGTATTGGATATCCCCAGCAGCCTCACATTTGTGTACTTTTTCCATAAATTACCACTCTCACCGGAGCGCAGTGCACATCCTCCCTATCCGCTGCAGTGCGCTCCCGCCTGAAAGGCTTTTTATATTCATAGAACACTTTCCTTTGATATTAAAAAAGTCCGGCTTAACAGCCGGAACTTTTTCTAATACTGAATATTCTTCATTTTATCTTTTTCAAAGTCTTCCGGGCTGCAGTACCCCCTACCTTTCATCCTGCTTCCTCCGGAACTCCATCCCCTCATACGTCCTGACCGGATTCCCCCGCTCCAGCCTGTTATGCTCCATCCAGGCCAGGTTCTTTTCCTTCCTATCGCAGTCCAGATTCCGTTCGGCCAGAATCTCACACAGCCTGTTCATGGCAAGGTGTTTATTCATGTGCTGGCTTCTGGCCTGGGTGGACACCACGGCGATACCGGTGGGAATATGGATCACCCTTACTCCCGTCTCCACCTTATTTACATGCTGTCCTCCCTTTCCGCCGCTGCGGAATGTCTCATAACGTACCAGCTTTTCCTCTGTAATTCTCTTCTCTTCCTCAATGACGCTGATATCCACGTACCAGTTCTTTCTCTTATGCCCGGGCCGGTACGGGCTTTTACAGATCCACAGTACGCTGCCCTCCAAACCATGCAGATCCTGATTGGTGTCAAAACGGATGGATGTAAATCCGCCCTTTCTCTTTCCCTGTACATAGTCAATCAATTTTATGTCCGGATACTCCCGTTTCAGCGCTTCGTAGAGAAGTCCAACCGCCAGTTCGCATTCTGCCGGGCCCTGCCCGGAACTTAACTGAATCCTCATATCCGCCACCTACCCTTTATACGTAATCAAAGGACGGAAAGCCGCCGCCACCTCGATGAGTCCCCAGTCCTTCAGGGACTGAATTACCTGTTCCACATTCTTGTACGCCTCCGGCGCTTCCTGGAACAGCAGGTTTGTGTCATGGCAGACCACGCGGCTTTTCCATTCCGTCGTGCGGATGGAGTCGCGGTCGTACTTTTTATCGATCCGGCTTTTGCAGATGCTTCTGGCCCACTTGCGTCCGGCTCCGTGAGACAGGGAACCCAGCGAAATTTCCGTATTTTCCGACGGCATGCAGAGATAAGTCCTGCTTCCCCTCGACCCCGGTATCACCACCGCTCCCTGTTTTGCCGAAACACTTCCCTTGCGGTGAAGCCAGCCTTCCTCCGTCCGTTCCAGATAGTTATGGCAGCACTCAAGGAGTTCTGTCGGCTGGGCATTCACGCCTATACAGTTCAGAAGTTTTGCCGCCGTAACCGCCCTGTTTCTGGCCGCCCACAGAAGAGCCCTGTCATGTTCCGCCAGATAAGCGGCCGCCTCCGCACTTCCCTCCTCCAGGCCCTCCGGCCGGAAATACCGCTTTAGAATCTCCTGTCCGTAACCTCTGGAACCGCTGTGAATCAAAAGGAGCACACGGTCCCTGGATAAGCCCAGCCGTTCTGCAAGCCTGTCATCAAACAACTCATCCACGCACTGGAATTCGGCAAAATGGTTCCCTGAGCCGATCGTTCCCAAATCTATGATCGGGCAGTCCTCCTCATATGGGTTATCGGCTGGTATATCCCGCAGTTCCCTGATGTAGCTGAGCCTGGACACCCATTTATCCTGACGGAATTTCTTAAGTTTTACGCCGGTGTCAAAAAGACTCATCCCGCAGCCGATATCGTTTCCGATCAGATGAGGGTAAAACCTGCCGCAGCTTAAAACTGCGATTCCCACCGGTGATTTTCCCGGATGCAGATCCGGCAGACCCACAGTCCTCACTACTCCCGGAAGACGCGATACTCCCTCCAACTGATCCTTCGCCGCCTGTTCAATCCAATTGTTTCCGCTGCTGATTAATATGCAATTTTCACTTTTCAAATTTCAATTCTCCTTCATAAGCCGGCAGGTTCTCCGGCGTCTTCAGGGCTTTCTCCCCAAATTTTCTAAAAAAAGGTACAAAAAAAACACGACAACAAGCCGTGCGTCAAAAAATACTCTGTACGCCAGTCCCTGCCAATTAAAAAAATATTATCTTGTCTTCACCTCAAAACTAAAATTTGCCAACATAACAACCACTCCTTTACTTATGAAGGACTTTCCGTCCCCTTATTGATAACAATGTATTGTCCGCTGAACGCGCTTTCATTGTATTCTGTTAATCACTATAACTCAGATACAAGGGATGCGTCAAGTACATTTTTCATGATTGCAGGATCCATAGCGTCGCGGTTACTGTCCGCAGGCCATAGTCTCCGGTTACTGTTCATGACAATAATCCCACGGGATTTCCATGCATTTGACATGAAATTCCCGTGGGATACGGTAAGAAACCATTCTCCTTTTTAAACCAGCAGGATTCTCCTTATGAGCGACAGCACCGCGCCCGCACCGCTGCAGAATAAGAGCGTACTTCGGTGTACATTGACTGCCGTCAGGACGGCTTTCGCCCCTGTGACAATTCCCTGCCACTGCCCCATAACGCCCTCCACAGGAGGCAGCAGTGCCAGCGCAGGTCCCGCCGCAAATACGGCGGCTCCGCAGATTATAAATGGAATCAGTCCTCTTCCTGTATCATATTTTTTCAGCCTGAAGCCTCCGCCTGCGCCTTTTCTGGACAGTATCCACAGGCACCAAATGATTCCCATAAACAGAGAAACGCCTGCAATACCCACATAAAGCGCCAGTCCGTAATTATGCTCGGCCGCTATGACGCTGATATCTCCAAGCCCCTCGCTGTATTTGAGAAAAGAGCGCGCCATAATAAGAACCATGAGTCCCATCATAAAGAACGATGCAAGCTGCATCACACGGGCGGCAATAACCACAACACCGGCCGCCCCTTTGGCTGCCATCTCACCCAGATCCGGACCGGAATCGCCGTCTCTTTCATCATCCTGTTCCCATCTGCGCCTGTCCCTGAGGCGTTCCTGCACTGACAGCCGCTCCACTTCGCTCTCCAGGCTGTTGATTCTGTTTTCCCTGAGCCTTTTCTCCTTTTGCTCTAGGCGCACCTCCTTTTTGCTCGGGCCGCTTTTTCCCGGTTCTTTTGAGGAGGATGTTTTCTTAGGCTTATCCTTTTTTCTGGAATTTGCCCGCCTCTCTGCACGGCTCTCCGAATTATCGCGCTCCTGACGCTCCGTGCTTCGCCTGGCTGCCCCCGGTTCCCCTGGCGGCCTGGAAGAAGGATCGTAAATCCGGCTCCTGTATCCGCTCTCTTCAGATCTATCATGCAAGGCAAGTCTGTCATTCGCGCCTGCCATGTCGTCTGGATACCCGCCATACGGCGTGCTTCTGTCCGCCGTCGCCGCAGTTCCATCTCTGCCGGCCGCAGCTTCGGATGCTTCGTAGGTTTGAGAGCCGGGTCTGCGTCTGTATGTATTTTCATGAGTGTCCGGAGACTTTCCTGTTTTCAGCAGGGCGCCGCAGTTGCTGCAGAAATTCCCTGATGTCTCGTGTCCGCATTCTGGACAAATCATCGTATCATCCCTTTCGTAGCCTGTGTCTTCAGTTCTGGCTAATCATAACACATCGCCAACAAAAATAACAGCGTCATTTTCTTCCTTAAAAAATATGTAAGATTCCCTTGATTCCCTGATTTTATTGCCCGGAACAGGAACAGATAGATATATAAACAAGGTATTTTTCAAGCATGACCAAAAAAAGTAACATCCTTAGAGTTTGGCAATATACTATATTATACCAGAG
>CATWBR010000443.1 GCA_958349075.1 uncultured Clostridium sp. | reverse complement strand
TGATGCAAAATGAAGGAGAATTATATTATGAAATTCGATGTTTATGAACATAAAACACAGTATTATGAAACGGATCAGATGGGAATTATCCACCATGCCAATTACCTTCACTGGTTTGAAGAGGCGAGGATCGATATCATGGAACAGATGGGCATGGGTTACGACATGATGGAAAAGCAGGGGATTATCTGCCCGGTTCTGGCTGTCCGCTGTGACTATAAGAGCATGTCACGTTTCGGGGAAACCGTTCAGGTTCTGACCAGCCTGAAGGAATATAACGGGATACGGATGGCGTTAGAGTATACGGTTATTGATAAAGAAACGGCACAGGTACGCTGTGTGGGGGAAAGCCGCCACTGCTTCCTTACGAGGGACGGGAAACCCGTTTCACTGAAACGCAACTACATTGAGATGGACAAGGCATTCCGGGAGTATTCGGACACCCAGACAGAGGGAATGTAATTTATGGCCTTTTTGGAACTGGAGTTTTCAATTCTTTATTTTTTGCAGGAACTTCATACACCGTTCCTGGACCGTTTTATGACGGCCGTCACATCGCTCGGCGATAAGGGATGGTTTTTTATCGTTCTGGGAGCGGCCCTTTTCTGCTTCAGGAAAACGAGAAAGGCAGGGCTGGCGGTTCTTTTGTCGCTGGCGGCGGGAGCCTTAATCGGGAACGTATTCATAAAAAATATTGTGATGCGCGACAGGCCCTGCTGGATTGATGAGAGCGTCCAACTGCTGATACACAATCCGAAGGATTTTTCCTTCCCGTCCGGGCATACCCTGGCCTCCTTTGAAGCGGCGGTCAGCGTCTTTCTTTACAACAGGAAGTGGGGGATCCCGCTGCTTGTACTGGCGTCTGCTATCGCACTTTCCAGATTGTATCTCTTTGTGCATTTTCCGACGGATGTGTTAAGCGGAATGGCCCTTGGAATTTTTATTGGATGGTATATTCACAGAACTATTGAAAAGTATGATTTAAATGGTATACTGAGGCTACAAAAAAATAAGAACGCAGAGTAGGTATACAGGCGTCAAGTGTCGGATGAACAGGGAGTTGACATCCGGACGAAGGGGATTTCCCCGCGGCCTGTATCCCGCATCCCGCTGCATCGCTGATATTATATATCTCCTGATGTGGATCGAGAGTTCTGCAAAAGGAGGTATTTTTTATGAAGAGATTTGTAACCGTTTACCGTGATTCCTACCGTGAGCTTAAAAAGGTCAGGACAATCACGACTGCCGCCATGTTCATGGCTGTCGCCGTAGTGCTCGGATATTTTACAATCGAGGCCGGTCCGTATCTGAAAATCGGATTCGTATCCGTAGTCAACCAGTTTGTCTACTTCATGTTCGGGCCGGTAGTAGGCGGATTTTACGGCGGTGTCCTGGATTTGATTAAATATGTAATCAAACCGACCGGAGCGTTCTTCCCGGGATTTACGTTAAATGCAATCCTTGCCGGAATTATTTACGGAACGTTCCTGTACCAGAGACCTCTTACGTTCAAGAGAACCCTGGCCGTCCATTTTATTGTGATCATGGTCTGCAACGTGTTCCTTAACACGGTGTGGCTCAGTATGATGTCGGGCAAGGGAATTCTTGTGCTGATTCCAATGCGTTTTGTAAAGAACATTATTATGTGGCCTATCGACACCGCAATCTTCTATCTGATTGCAAAAAAGATGGAAGAAGCGGGAATAGTGAGGGCAATCAAGCAGTTTAAACTGCCGGGCGCAAGAGCCTGAGAACGGGAATTGAACAGGTTAGAGTTCACGGCATTCTGCTTTCAGGGGAGAGGACCTTATCCCGGCTGCAGACCTTATTTCTGCTCACTTAATAGAACAAGACAAAAATAGAAGAATGTGCTAATATAATAGTCAGGCATTGGGAAAACTCAGAACAGGGCGCGCCTTTTATCTGCCCGGGAGAGGATTCCCGAAGGATTATTAAAAAATTATCAGGTAAGGAGATAAGGCAATGAGCGAGAATTGTAACCATAACTGCAGTAGCTGCAGCGAGAATTGTGAGAGCAGGACTGCGGAGAGCTTTTTAGAGCCATTAAATCCGCAAAGCACTGTCAAAAAAGTCATAGGTGTAGTCAGTGGTAAAGGCGGAGTCGGCAAGTCACTTGTGACATCCCTGATGGCATGCAAGATGAGAGCCAGAAATTATCGTACGGCCATTCTGGATGCTGATATAACAGGTCCCTCCATTCCGAAGGCCTTCGGCCTCCATGAAATGGTAAAGGTGACGGAAGACAGCCTGATGCTTCCTGGAGTGAGCGCAACGGGTGTTGAGATCCTGTCCGCCAATATGATCCTGGAACATGAGACGGATCCGGTTATCTGGAGAGGCCCGATTGTGGGCGGCGTGATTAAACAGTTCTGGGGCGAGGCACTCTGGAAAGATATTGATTACATGTTTGTCGATATGCCTCCGGGAACGGGAGACGTTCCGCTGACCGTATTCCAGTCACTTCCTCTTGCAGGAATCATCATTGTGACATCACCGCAGGAACTTGTTTCCATGATTGTGGCGAAGGCGGTCAACATGGCGAAAAAGATGGATATTCCGATTCTGGGACTGGTGGAAAACATGAGCTATCTGGAATGTCCCGACTGCGGAAAGAAAATTTCCGTGTTTGGCGAGAGCCATATTGAGGAAACAGCCGGGGAGTACGGCATCCCGGTTCTGGCCCAGATTCCGATCAACCCGCAGATTGCAGAAAGCGTTGACCAGGGAATTGTTGAGTATATCGAGACGCCGTGGCTTGATAAGGCTGCGGACATAATAGAGAACGTATAGAAAACAGAAAGACGGCGCCTGCCGGATTGGATTCCATAGGAAAGTCAGGTGGAATTTTTGTCCGGCAGACGCCGTCTTTTGCTGTTACAGAGCGGTCGCTTCGTCAAAACGCTCAAAATAGGAGGACTGCACTTTTTTCCAAAGGCCGGTTGCCTTTCCTCCGACGGGCTGTCCGTCGATCTCGCTGGCAATGAGGCCCAGCCTGGAAGAGCTGGAGACGATGACCTCGTCGGCTTCCATCAGCTCTTTTACGGTGAACGGCCGTTCATCTACCGGGATTCCCAGTTTTTTACACTGCTGAATCAGATGCATCCTGGAGATGCCGGGAAGGATGTAGTGATCGGTGGGATGTGTGATGAATACGCCGTCCTTAAGGATGGAGATATTACAGGAACTGCATTCGGTGACAATCTCGCCGCGGTGGAATACACACTCGTCGCAGCCGGCCTCATGCGCTTTCTGGTAACCCATAACATTGGGGATCAGGTTCAGGGTTTTGATATTGCAGTGGAGGAACCGTGTATCCTCCTCCGTGATCAGCTTCATGGTCTTTGAAGGAGCGGCGGGGGCGCCGGGTTTCATCATAATCCAGAGGTTGGGCTTGACGGGAGCTTCGGGGAAAGAATGAATCCGGATGGCTGTTCCTCTTGTGAGCTGCCAGTATACGAATATTTCCGAATCATCCATCTCTTTCAGAAGAGAGGTGAGGATTTCCGTCAGCTCTTCCCTGGTATAGGGAACCTCCATGCGGAGCAGGCCTGCGCTGTTGTAAAAACGATCCAGATGCTCATTGAGGGCAAATATTTTACCGTTCCTGGCCAGTGTGGCGTCGTAGACTCCGTCACCGAAGTAACAGGCGCGGTCGTTCATCGGGACTTTCATTTCTTCCAGTGGTCCGTAAGTTCCGTTATAGTATCCGAGATATTTCATAGTAACCTCCTGTATTAATAT
>CATWBR010000442.1 GCA_958349075.1 uncultured Clostridium sp. | reverse complement strand
AGCTATTAATTAGCATGCTAGATATTTGTAAAGTAAATTTCTCGCATGTAAATATTTATCAAACAACGAAAAGCACGCTTCGCGGACTTTTCATTGCCACTCAATCATACGGCAGTCCCGTCGAGGCTGTCCGCAGACAAACCAATCATTTATCCTAAGGAGGTAACACTATGAATTTCCAGTTAACAGAAGACCGTTTAGCATTACAGCAGGCCGTAAGAGAATTTGCAGAAAAAGAACTGGCGCCGGGTGTCATTGAGCGTGATGAGAAAAGTGAATATCCGGTAGAGCTCTATAAGAAGATGGGCGAGATGGGCCTGATCGGCCTTCCTTATGCAAAGGAATACGGCGGTTCAGGAAGAGACTATCTGGACTACGCCATCGCAGTAGAAGAAATTTCCAAGGTTGACGCATCCGTCGGCATCTCCTACTCCGTATCCACTTCCCTCTACGGCGGCAGCATTGCAAACGGCGGTTCCGAGGAGCAGAAGAGAGAATTCCTTCCCGAAGTTCTTTCAGGCCAAACATTCGGTTCCTTTGGCCTGACCGAACCAAACGCAGGATCCGACGCAGGCGGCTGTGTTACAATCGCAGAAAAGAAGGGCGATAAATACATATTAAACGGCCTGAAGTGCTTCAATACCAACGGACCTCTCTCCGGCCACTTTGCAGTATATGCACTGACACATCCGGAGCTGGGCAGCAAGGGCCTCTCCTGCTTCCATGTTACAAAAGGCACCCCCGGATTATCCATAGGAAAAATTGAGAATAAGATGGGTATCCGCTCCGCACAGGTTTCCGAACTCGTCTTCGAAAACTGTGAAATTCCAGAGACTGCTCTCCTGGGCGAAGAGAAACAGGGCTTTAAGATTGCCATGAAGACACTGGACGGAGGCCGTATCGGCGTTGCCGCACAGGGACTCGGACTCGCGGAAGGCGCTTTTGAAATCGCGAGAAAATATCTTATGACAAGAGAACAGTTTGGAAAACCGCTTTACAGAAACCAGTATCTTGCTTTCAAGATGGCCGAACTGGAATGTGAGATCGAGCAGGCCAAATACATGCTCTATAAAGCCGCTCTCGACAAATCCGAAGGAAGACCCTATTCCATTCCTGCCGCCAAGGCAAAACTTGTCTGCACCAATGCAGCAATGCACGTTACGACAGAGGCCGTACAGATGCTGGGCGGCAACGGTTTCATGAAAGAATACCACGTAGAGCGTATGATGAGGGATTCCAAGATCACTCAGATTTACGAGGGAACAAATGAAATCCAGAAACTTGTAATCAGCGGAAGTTTATTCAGATAAAGGTCTCTCATACGTCTTCTGTTATTACTCATTACAGCACAGCCGGAAAACGGCAGTGCTGTAATGTACCCGGATCTGTTTGACTTTGCATGCAAATTTTCTTATAATAGGAATAGTTCGAACAGAAAATATTTGCACAGAAAGGCGATGAAAAAACAATTATGGAACTCAAAGAATGTATTAATTTTCTGCTCACCACTGCACAGCATACGGTTTTCCAGTATCTGAGCCAGCGGCTGGCGCCTTATGACATCACCCCCTCCCAGTACGGCATATTAAACTGCCTGTGGATCGGCGGCGGCACCTGCCTTCCACGTCAGATCGCAGAACTGCTCTGCCTGGAAACCTCCACCGTATCAGGAATTCTGGACAGAATGCAGAAGAAGGATTTAATTGACCGTGTCATCAATCCGGATAACCGGCGCGAGATTCTCGTCATGATTACTCCCAAGGGCGAAGCCCTGAAGGAACCGGTTCTCAAGATTATCGATGAAGTGAACGAGGAAGTCTTAAAGGATTTCAGCCCAAAGGAAACAGATTTTATAAGAAAATCGCTGCGGCAGATTGCGGAAAAAGCATTGTAGTCTTCATGACACAATGCTTTTTCTTAAATTAACAGCGGAAAGTCCGCGAAACGTACTTTTCGTTGTTCCCCGGAGGATTTTTATGAATACAATTGCCATTATCCGTCAAACCGCCCCTGGCACAGAGGCAAAACAGGATTACGCCGCAGTGGAGGCCGCCCTGCGCTTAAAAAAGCAGGCCGGAGGCTCCGTCACTGCAGTCTGTCTCGGAACCGAGGCCGGACTTTCCCTGCTCAGGGAGGCCGTCGCCATGGGATGTGACGGCGCTCTTCTGCTTCTGCTCCCTCCCGGCCTTCCTTCTGCTCCCGAACCGTTACTGTATGCCCGGCTGCTGTGCGGTAATCTTCGGTCCATGGAATTTGACGCCATTTTCACGAGCTGCTATAACGTAGATGCCGACACGATACAAACCGGATTCCTGCTGGCCTCATTCCTGGATCTCCCCCAGGCCGGATATGCGGACGAGGCCGCCTATTCCGAAAAAGACGGTTTTACCGTAAAACGCCAGTTTGAAGACAGATACCAGACGCTCCGCCTTCCTTCCCCCTGTCTGATAAGCGCTCTTTTGCAGCCCGGCAAGCGAATCTATATGACGGCCGACGGAATTACCAGGGCCTATTCGATGGAGATACCGGTGATACCTGCTGATCAAGCTCTTCGCTCCGGCGCTCCCTCCTGTCTCACGCTTCTCCATTCGCATAAGAAAAAAGAGAGGCATCACGGGACGGTCCTCACCGTTCCCACGGAGGAGGCCATAACCGCCGTCATGGACATCATGCATAAAAACCATATAATTTAGAAGGAAGGGATACAAGATGAACCACGATATTGTCATTATTGCGGAGCAAAGAGACGGAGACATACAGAAAATCAGTTTTGAACTGATCCGCGGAGCCAGGGAACTGGCGAAGCAGACGGGCGGCAGGGTAATTGCCGTTATTGCCGGTTTCCGTCTCAAAAAAGCCGCAGAAAAACTGGCGGCGGGAGGCAGCGACGAAGTGTGGGTGATTGACGATCCCCTGCTTGGGGAGTACAGGGCCAAACCCTATGCTGAGGCCGTGAGCCGGGCTATCAAAAAGATCGGACCGGAAATTGTCCTCTTCGGCTCCACCATGATCGGAATGGAAATCGCCTCCGGCGCCGCGGCCAGGCTTAATACCGGCCTTGTCACCGACTGCACCGCCCTCTCCCTCTCACCGGAAGACGGTCTGCTGCTGATGACGCGCCCCAATACGGACGGCATCTCCATCGACACCTTTGTCTGCAGGGAAAGCCGGCCGCAGATGGCCACGGTCAGACCGGGTGTGCTTGCAAAAATGGGCACGGAGGAAGCTGATACACCCTCTTTTTCCATGAGCACGGCCGTTATCCGGCCCTTCCCCGTGGAGCTCTGCAATATGGAGGACGGCGTCTCCGTTATCTCCACCGTCAAAGGCAGGGAACAGGAGTCCGACATCACCCGGGCCAGGGTCCTTGTCTCAGGCGGACGCGGCATCGGAGGGCCGGAAGGATTTAAAACGCTGCGGACACTGGCTTCCCTCCTGGACGGCCAGATTGCCTGCTCCAGGGCATGTGTGGAATCCGGCTGGATCGACGCCTCCCCCCAGGTGGGACAGACGGGAAAAACCGTGCGCCCCGATCTCTATCTGGCCTGCGGGATCTCGGGAGCGTTCCAGCATGTGACGGGAATGGAGGCGTCGCGGCTGATTATTTCCATCAATAAAAATCCGGCTGCGCCGATTTTCGATATCTCCGACCTGGGAATCGTCGGCAGCGTGGAAGTCCTCTTGCCAAAGCTTATCGACGCCCTGACGGAGTATCAGGGCACATGAGCGCCCTGCCCGTGAGCATTGACAAAAAATCCACAGAATGCTACAC
>CATWBR010000441.1 GCA_958349075.1 uncultured Clostridium sp. | reverse complement strand
GCAGTATTCCGCGAGGTGTTTTCGGGCACTTTTTGCACGAAAATCCCGAGGTGCACGGCGCGGACAGTAACTTCTGGTCCGCTGTAATCCACATAATTGCCCCGATTTCTTTCCTCTGTCCCCATTTTCAGGTATTGGAGCGGTTGCGAATGGGTATGATAACTTCAATTAATTTGTGAGGAGGCTCGAATATAATATGGTAAAGAATGGCGGCCGGCCGGAATCGGTGTGGAGCAATACATCTTCTGCTTTGAAATTTAAGGTCTTGAATAAAGATATCAAAACTGATGTTCTCATAATCGGCGGCGGTATGGCCGGAATCTTGTGTGCGTATATGCTTGGACAGGCCGGTGTGGACTATGTTCTCGCAGAGGCGGATACAATCTGCAGCGGGATCACCAAAAACACAACCGCAAAAATCACTTCCCAGCACGGATTGGTTTATCATAAGCTGGTAAAAAGCTTTGGGCCTGAAAAAGCGGGCATGTACCTCCGCATCAACCAGGAGGCCGTCAAAAAGTATACGGAGCTTTGCAGCGGGATTGACTGTGACTTTGAGAAGAAAGATGCCTATGTCTATTCCCTGGATGATCCCCAGGCAATTGCGGATGAGCTGGATGCTCTCCGGAGACTGGGCTTTCCCGCAGCACCTGTCGGGCAGCTTCCCCTCCCCTTCCCAGTAGCCGGAGCCGTCCGCTTTGCTGAGCAGGCGCAGTTTCATCCCCTCAAATTTGTAAATGCCATTGCCAAAGATTTAAACATTTATGAAAAAACAAAGGTAACAGAGCTGGAAGGCTGCATCGCGCGCACGCAAAACGCCGTCATCACGGCGGATAAAATAATCGTTGCAACACATTTTCCATTTCTCAATAAGCACGGCAGCTATTTCTTGAAGATGTATCAGCACCGTTCTTATGTGATTGCGCTGGAAAACGCACCGGATTTAGATGGAATGTATGTCGATCAGGCACAAAACGGAATGTCGTTCAGAAACCATGACGGCCTTCTTTTGATTGGGGGAGGCGGCCACCGCACAGGAAAAACCGGCGGAAACTGGGAAGAACTCAGCCGGTTTGCATCGCGGTATTATCCCGGTTCCATCGAACGGTACCGGTGGGCCACCCAGGACTGCATGACGCTGGACAATGTTCCGTATATTGGGAACTATTCGAAAAACACTCCCAATCTTTACACTGCAACGGGATTTAACAAATGGGGCATGACCTCCTCCATGGTATCCGCTCTGGTGCTCACCGCCCTGGTAACAAAGCGGGATTCCCCCTACTCCGGCCTGTTTTCACCGTCCAGAAGCATGCTCCGTCCTCAGCTTGCCGCCAATGCGCTGGAAGCGACAGTAAATCTTCTGACTATATCAGGCCCCCGCTGTCCTCACCTGGGATGTGTCCTGAAATGGAATAAGCAGGAGCACACCTGGGACTGTCCCTGCCACGGATCCCGCTTTGGCGGGGATGGGCAATTGATTGATAATCCGGCGACAGGTGATTTAAAGCGGAGTCCCAGACGCTAAAGAACCGGCGCTCCTTTCTACCCTATCGTATTCGTCAGGCTTCCAATCTTCTCAATCCTGCACTCCACCGTATCGCCCTTTTTCAGATACTTCGGCGGTTTAAAACCAACTCCCGCTCCGGCCGGCGTACCCGTAGAAATAATGGTTCCGGCTCTCAGCGTCATACCTTTTGAAAGCTCACTGATAATGTGAGCGATACCAAATATCAAATCGCCCGTGCTGGCGTCCTGCCTTATCTCGCCGTTTACCCTGGAACTGATTGAAAGCTTTGGCGGGAATTCAAACTCATTTGCCGTTACAATCCATGGCCCCATCGGCGTAAAGCCGTCCAGGCTTTTTCCGAAATACCACTGTCCATGGCGATCCTGCATATTTCTGGCGCTGACATCGTTCAAAATTGTATAACCGAAGATATATTCTCCGGCCTTTTCCTCCGGCACGTCTTTTGCATCCTTTCCAATGATGACGGCCAGCTCCGCTTCATAGTCCAGGCCGTCTACCAGTCCCGGATAGGAGGGGATGATTTCCTCATCACCCGAAGCGCGGTTTACTCTTTTGCCGAAATAGACGGCATATTCCTGCTCTTCCGTATAGGCTCCCTTAAGGAAGTCGCTGCTCTCCTTCAGATGATCAATATAATTGACCCCCAGACATATGATGTCCTGATCCGGATCCGGAATCGGAGCCAGGAGCTTTACATCCTCCAGAGGGGTGGCCCCTCTAATCTCCGCCTCATAGGGCTGTTTACCGGCAATATGCTCCGCCAGTTGGATCTCCGACTCACTGATCTCCCGGATCAGTTCTTTCATGTCGCGATACTCCATCCCTATGGATTCCACAGGGTAAATCCACTGTTCATCGTCACTGAGAATTCCCAGTCTCTCCCTGTCATCTATCTGATACGTCAAAACCCTCATCTCATTTCCTCCGTTTACAAAAATGCATTTCCAAAAAGCTGCCGCCCCATCCTGTTAAATGGAAGAGGCCGGCAGCTTCGCCTTTGAAACCAACTTATCTGATTCGTTCCGGGAAGCCTACTTTTTTCTGTACTTTCCGAAGTGTCTTATTGCAGAAATACTGTGCCTTCTCGGCATTGCCCTTAATTACACCGTCAATATAATCTTTATTGCCCGTGAGATCGGCGAACCGGTCCTGAAGCGGCTTCAGGACGGATACAACGGATTCTCCCACTGCAAGCTTAAAGTCTCCGTAACCTTTTCCGTCAAACTCTTTTTCTGTCTCCGCGGCCGTTTTCCCTGTGCATGCACAGTAGATATCAATCAGGTTTTTGATTCCCGGCTGTTCGTCACGGTAGCGCACACAGGCCTCAGAATCGGTTACCGCACGTTTGAATTTCCTGATAATTGTATCGGGGTCATCCATCAAATAGATACTTCCGTTCGGATTCTCATCCGATTTGGACATCTTTTTCGACGGCTCCTGAAGACTCATGATCTTAGCTCCGGCTTTTCCGATATACGCCTCCGGCACGGTAAATACATCGCCATAAATGTTGTTAAAGCGAATGGCTATATCTCTTGTCAGCTCCAGATGCTGCATCTGGTCGATGCCTACCGGCACCACGTCCGCCTGGTATAACAGGATATCCGCCGCCATCAGCACCGGATAGGTGAAAAGCCCGGCATTGATATTATCCGCATGTTTGGCGGACTTGTCCTTAAACTGGGTCATACGGCTCAGCTCACCCATATAGGTGAAGCAGTTCAAAATCCATGCCAGCTCCGCATGTCCCGTCACATGGGACTGATAATAGATGCAGTTCTTCTCCGGATCGAGTCCTGCCGCAATATAAAGTGTCAGAAGTGTCCTGGCTCTTTTCCTGAGTTCAGCCGGATCCTGGCGCACCGTGATGGAATGCATATCCACTACGCTGAAGAATGTCTGGTAGTCGTCGCTGATATTGACCCAGTTCTTAAGCGCTCCCAGATAATTGCCAAGTGTCAGGTTCCCTGTCGCCTGCATGCCGCTGAATAATGTTTTCTTGCCGTCTAACATATAATCTATCTCCTTTTACTGAAATTTCTGCTGTATTAATGTAATTTATTTTGTATTATGTTTTCTGTCCCGATTATCTTATTTTCTGAAAATACCTTCTCATTATAATACAGATGCCATTTCCTTGCAAGCCGGGGTTTCGAATTTCCGTTTGTTTACGTAACTGTTCAGCTATAAAATAGGGATTTAATTGAGCAGATGAGGACGCTGCCGGCAGGCCAGGGGCCGGG
>CATWBR010000440.1 GCA_958349075.1 uncultured Clostridium sp. | reverse complement strand
CTAATAAGTAATAGTGCTTTAATTAAAACCACTTATAAGTATGGCTAATAAAATTATTATGAAACAGTAATGAATTATTCTGCACATTCCGCAGAGTAACTGCAAATGAAAATCCAGAAGATAAACAAGCAGAAAAGGAGAGAAACAATGGCTAAAGTAGGAATTGTAATGGGAAGTGACTCTGATATGCCTGTAATGGCTCAGGCGGCGGATTTCCTTGTGAAGATGGGAATTGACTTTGAGATGACGGTAATCTCAGCTCACAGGGAGCCTGATGTATTTTTCAAATATGCCAAGTCCGCTGAGGAGAGAGGCTATAAAGTTATCATTGCCGGCGCAGGTAAAGCAGCCCATCTTCCGGGAATGTGTGCAGCCCTGTTCCAGATGCCGGTTATCGGTATTCCGATGAAGACTTCTGATTTAGGCGGAGTTGATTCTCTTTATTCTATCGTACAAATGCCGTCCGGTATTCCGGTTGCTACGGTTGCCATCAATGGCGGAAAGAATGCGGGAATCCTGGCTGCCAAGATTTTGGCAACATCCGATCCGGAGCTGCTTCAGAAGTTAAAAGATTACTCTGAGGAGATGAAGAACGAGGTCGTGGAGAAAGCTGAGAAATTAGATCAGATTGGTTACAAAGAGTATGTGGCCCAGATGAAGAAATAATCGCAACTGTTAGGAAGACCCTATAGAGCGACAGGTAGTGAGATAAAAATAGAACAGTGAATTCAAAGATACTGGAGGAAAAAGATGGATTACAAGAACGCCGGAGTTGATATTGAAGCTGGATACAAATCAGTTGAGCTGATGAAAGAACATGTAAAAGGAACCATGAGACCGGAAGTAATGGGAGGCCTGGGCGGATTTTCAGGAGCTTTCTCCGCCGCTGCTTTTAAAGAGATGGACGAGCCGGTACTGCTGTCAGGAACCGACGGCGTGGGAACAAAGTTAAAACTTGCTTTCCTGATGGATAAACATGATACGGTCGGCATCGACTGCGTTGCCATGTGCGTCAACGACGTGGCATGTGCAGGCGGCGAGCCTCTGTTTTTCCTGGATTACATTGCCTGCGGCAAGAATGTGCCTGAGAAAATCGCAACCATCGTGAGCGGCGTGGCAGAAGGCTGCAAGCAGTCGGGAGCTGCCCTTGTAGGCGGCGAGACAGCCGAGATGCCGGGATTTTATCCGGAGGACGAGTACGATCTGGCCGGTTTTGCGGTTGGCGCGGTAGATAAAAAAGATCTGATTACGGGGGAAAACCTGGCGGCCGGTGATGTATTGATCGGAATGGCATCTTCGGGTGTACATAGCAACGGATTCTCCCTTGTCCGCAAGGTATTTGAGAAGGAACTGACAGCAGAGGGGCTGAATACCTATTATGAGGAGCTTAACACCACACTGGGAGAGGCTCTGATTGCTCCGACCAAAATTTATGTTAAAGCGCTGAAATCGGTCAAAGAAGCCGGCGTAACGATAAAGGCATGCAGCCATATCACAGGCGGAGGCTTTTATGAGAATATTCCGCGTATGTTAAAGGAAGGAACACGTGCCGTAGTTAAGAAAGACAGCTATAATGTTCCTGCCATCTTCGGACTTCTGGCCAAGAAGGGCAATATTGAAGAAGAGATGATGTACAATACCTATAATATGGGTCTTGGGATGATTATGGCAGTCGCTCCTGCCGATGTGGATAAGACGATGGAAGCAGTGAAGGCCGCCGGTGAGACGCCGTATATTGTAGGTGCCGTTGAAGCCGGTGAAAAGGGAGTAACCTTATGCTGAGAGTAGGCGTGCTGGTTTCCGGCGGGGGAACCAACTTACAGGCCATATTGGATGCCGTCGACGGCGGAAGCATTACGGGCGCCGAGGTGGTGGCCGTAATCAGCAATAATGAGAATGCCTATGCCATTGAGAGGGCCAGGAAGCACAATATTCCGGCTTTTATAGTGACGCCGAAAGCATACGGCAGCAGGGAAGAGTTTAACAATGCCCTGCTTGAGACAATGAACGTCTGCAAAGTGGATCTGATTGTCCTGGCCGGTTTCCTTGTGAAGATACCGGAGGCGATGATTGCCGCATATAAAAACAGGATTATCAATATTCATCCGTCCTTGATTCCGTCCTTCTGCGGAGTCGGTTTCTACGGGCTGAAGGTCCATGAGGCCGCCTTGGCACGCGGAGTTAAAGTGACGGGCGCTACGGTTCATTATGTGGATGAGGGAACCGATACCGGCCCTATCCTTCTTCAGAAAGCGGTGGATGTCAGGGCGGGAGACACGCCGGAGACACTCCAGAGACGCGTTATGGAAGAGGCGGAATGGGTAATTCTTCCTCAGGCAATCAACATGATAGCGAATAATATACAGGCCATATAAGGTAAGGAGACAGGAGATAAATGAAAATTCTAATCGTTGGAGGCGGCGGCCGCGAGCATGCCATCGCCTGGAAGGTAGCCCAGAGCAAGAGAGCAGATAAGATTTACTGTGCACCCGGCAATGCGGGAATTGCAGAATATGCGGAATGCATAGATATCGGAGCTATGGAATTTGACAAGCTGGCGGCGTTTGCAAAGGAAAATGCCATCGACCTGACTATTATCGGTATGGACGATCCCCTGGTCGGCGGTATCGTGGATGTATTCGAGGCAGAGGGCTTAAAAGTATTCGGCCCGAGAAAAAATGCGGCTATCCTGGAAGGATC
This sequence comes from uncultured Clostridium sp., assembly GCA_958349075.1. GTDB lineage: Bacteria > Bacillota > Clostridia > Lachnospirales > Lachnospiraceae > Otoolea. The sequence continues at coordinate 1,089 of CATWBR010000440.1, read as the reverse complement.
CAAAGCATTTTCCAAGGATCTGATGAAGAAATACAATATTCCGACAGCCGGTTATGAGACCTTTGACGATCCGGAGAAAGCGCTTGAATACCTGAAGACAGCCGAGATGCCTATCGTACTGAAGGCAGACGGCCTGGCTCTTGGAAAAGGCGTGCTGATCTGCAATACCCATGAGGAGGCAGAGGCAGGAGTGAGAGAGATCATGCTGGATAAGAAGTTTGGTTCCGCAGGAAACCAGATGGTAATTGAGGAATTCATGACCGGCCGCGAAGTTTCCGTTCTCTCCTTTGTAGATGGAAATACAATCAGGATCATGACGTCCGCCCAGGATCACAAACGTGCCCAGGACGGCGATCAGGGACTGAACACCGGCGGTATGGGAACTTTTTCCCCGAGCCCGTTTTACACGGAAGAAGTCGATGAGTTCTGCCGTAAATATGTGTACCAGGCAACGGTAGACGCGATGAAGGCAGAGGGCAGAACCTTTCAGGGAATTATTTTCTTTGGCCTGATGCTGACCGACAAGGGACCGAAGGTACTGGAATACAATGCCCGTTTCGGAGACCCGGAAACCCAGGTTGTACTTCCCCGCATGAAGAACGACATCGTGGATGTATTTGAGGCCTGCGTAGACGGCACGCTGGATCAGATTGAGCTGGAGTTTGAGGATAACGCGGCGGTTTGTGTCGTACTTGCTTCCGACGGATATCCGGTAAAATACGAAAAAGGCTTTAAGATCAAGGGCCTTGATCATTTCAAAGAAAAAGACGGCTACTATGTGTTCCATGCCGGTTCCAAGTTCGATGCCGACGGCGATATCGTGACAAACGGAGGCCGTGTGCTGGGGGTAACGGCAACCGGAAAAGACTTGAGGGATGCCAGAGCCAATGCTTATAGGGCAACGGAATGGGTTGAGTTTGATAATAAGTATATGAGACATGATATTGGTAAGGCGATTGATGAGTTGATTATCGAATAATGCCAAGTTGTGTCAGTTGGACAAATAATATGATATAGTAAAAGCCTTAAAAGACGCTCCGAAAGTGAGCGTCTTTTGCGTTGCAAGTGTTTGTTTCGGTATGGTAAAAT
>CATWBR010000439.1 GCA_958349075.1 uncultured Clostridium sp. | reverse complement strand
AGACTCCGGTTCTCCATCGGTTGACGCGCTCTCTTGACAATCCCCAGTGGAATCATCCGCTCCATGCCCATCGGGACTATGTAGAGTTTATGTTCTTCGGAAGCGGACATGCCGAAGTAAAGGCAGATCGCCACACGTTCCATTGTGTCGAAGGCGATATGCTTTTACTGGATAAGAATATCATCCATTCCACAGCCTCCGTATCGGGTCCACCGCGTGACACGTGGTGTTGTCTGCTGTCCAATGTGGAGCTGTTTACCGAACATCCGGCAAATTATATTTTAAAATGCAATGCAGAGGAATACAGTGAATACGCTGCAAAGGTATTTTCACAAATCTGCGAATTTTCCCGCAGTACCCCCGCCATATCCGGCCCAGTCTGCAATTGCCTGATGGGTACTCTGCTGTTAATCTTTCAGGAAAAGCTGCGCAAATCGTCTATTCAGAAGAATGCGGAGCCTCTGACCTTTCTAACCAGCAAAAGCCGGATCAGCAGTGAATTTAAGTCGGAGTATGAGATATCTCCAATTAATTATCTAATTGACAAGAGGTTGAACGAATCCATCTGGCTTATGCTGAATACAAAACTGACAATTCACGATATTGCCCGGTCGATCGGGTATGATAACCCTTATTACTTTATTAAGCTGTTTGCCTCACGTATGGAAATTTCACCGACTGATTACAGGGAAAAATACGGCGGAGAAACCGCGCAGTAAGAAGGAAAAGACATCTTTAAATTTAAAGGAGGCTTGTCATATATGGATAATACAGAAAAAAAGAATACCCCTAATACACAGATTCAGGACGGATCCCAGGCCGCTGATACATACCATGTTCCCCAGCTCCATACCTGCACGGACTGCGGCCTTTTAGGCTGCGGGACTGAAGACGGCAGCTACCCGCCGTTCTGCCTGACCGAACAGGCAGACGGTGAGGAACTGGACGAGATCGCTTCTCTTTATGCATCCGACACCATTGACGGAAGGATGGCGAGAGCTTCCGCGAAAATCGAGGGGAATTACTACTGCCAGAAAACCCGGGTTGAGGAAACCGTCCTCTTTATCAAGGCGATAGGTGCCAAACGCGTGGGGATTGCAACCTGCTCCGGACTGATCAATGAGGCTAAAACATTTGCAAGGATACTGAAGAAAAACGGAATTGATTATGTAAGCGTAATCTGCAAGGTGGGCAGCCGCGATAAAAAGGAGATGGGTCTTGCCGAGGAAGATAAGATTCATCCAAACCAGTTTGAGCCTATGTGCAATCCCGTTCTACAGGCCCGCTATCTGAACCGGACCGGCACTGATTTAAACATTGTCATCGGCCTCTGTGTCGGCCATGACGCCCTGTTCAATAAGCACTCCGAAGCCCCCGTCACAACTCTGATTGCAAAAGACCGTGTTTTGGCGCATAATCCTGTGGCGGCGCTGTACTGTCATTATTATGATAAGCTTTATAAATAGGAGTTTGAATGAGCGTGAGTTCTACTAAGCGGCAGTCTCACTTACAAAGCCGGAGGAATCATTTCCTCCGGCTTTACCGCTGTCATTCGTTTCATTACGCGCTCCTGATTATCCCTTTACCGCCATTCAGCAGTTTCCCACCTTCACAAACCTCAGATAGCCCCTGGCTGTATCCGCCAGCCGGAGCAGTGTCTCAATGTTTGTCGCTTCCCGGTCCGTCATCCTGTATCTGGGGAAAAACCGGTTCAGATGAAGCGGGATATCCGGCCGGATCGATGCAAGCCACCGGGCCAGTTCCTCTATCTCTCCCTCCGAATCATTGATTCCCGGAATTACAAGCGTAGTCACCTCCACATGGCTTTTCCCGGCCGCGGTGACGATGAATCTCTTCACATCCTCCAGGCTGCCGTGCACCATATCATAAAACTCCTGGGTAAATCCCTTTAAATCCACATTAAAGGCATCAATCCAGGGCAGAATTTCATCCAGCACTTCTACGGATGCCGATCCGTTTGTGATGACGGCATTTTTAAGTCCTACATCCCGGGCAAGGATCGAACAGTCCCTCACATACTCGTAATTGATAAGAGGCTCATTATACGTATGGGCAAGCCCGATATTTCCAACGTCACGGCTTTCGAGCGCCATTTTCACCGCCTCCTCCGGGCTCAGGCAGCGGACGGGCAGCGCCCCGCTCAAGATCTCCGCCTCCCCCGCCATGGATATCTCATAATTCTGGCAGAAAGGACAGGAAAAATTACATCCATAGCTCCCAAGAGACAAAATGCGGCTTCCCTTATAAAAATAGTGGAGAGGTTTCTTTTCTATCGGATCCAGTGAAACCGAAGTCACTTTCCCATAGGCATTGCTTCTAATCTGCCCGCCCCGGTTATATCTCACCCTGCACAGGCCTGTCCGGCCTTCCTCCAGTACACAGTGATTCGCACATACATTACAAACTGTTTTCAATAATGTCTCACCACCTCAAAGCGTTCCAGTTTATAATCTTCTTCCTTGTCTATTCCGGCCTTTTTAAGGGCGATAAAAATCTGCTGTTCCACCGTATCGACCCCTTCCAGGTTGGGAAGGAGAAGGCCCCTTCTCCGCCCGCAGCTCACGATGACGCCGTATTGTTTTACATCCAGTTCTTTCAGTGAGCGAACGGGTTCGGCCTCCCCCAGTACATCCACCGTGCAGATAATTTCAGGAAGTTCCCCCCCTTTTACCTCGGGAAATCTGGGATCATAGATTCCCGCACTGACCGCATTACCGATAATTTCAAGCGCCACATTCTTTTGTACTCCCTTGATTGTCCCGATGCATCCCCGCAGTTCCCCGTCCTTTTTCAGGGAAACAAATACTCCGGCCCGGGTTTTAAGCATCTCCTCCGGTACTTTAAAGGATGCCTGTTCCGGTTCCGGCATTTCCCGGCCTGTCTCCAGAAAACAGGTCAGAGACTCCCTGGCCAGCGCCACATAGGCATCCTGGAATGCGGCCACCGCATAGCCTACCCCGAACGGCCCTTCATACGACAGGAGGCGTGAACGCAGTGTTATTCCTTCGAGACATCCGGCCATAATGCAGAAGGCGCGATGACCGCACTCTCCCGCTTTCCCGCAGAACTCTTCGCTAAATTCAAGCATCCGGTGCAGTTCTCCACCCGCCATGACCTCCGTGACTCTCCTGTCGTACTCCGGTCCCTCTTTTGTATATTCATACGGTCCGCTGTCCAGCAGGCAGTGTGAAAGATCGCCGCTGGCAATTACTACAATCCGGCGCTCCAGCCTCCCGGCCGCCTCTGCGATACAGCGCCCCAGCCTGAAATGTTCCTCAAACGGAAAACCCGAGAGACCGATTCTGACCATCTTAAAATCCTTCATCTCCCTGTTCAGGAAATAGAGCGGTATCATTGTCGCATGGTCAAGCTCCCGTCCTTTCTCCCCTTCCGTTCCTGCCGCAATATTCTCCTCCTCGGCGAGAGCGCAAAGCTCCGCTACAAACTCCGTATCATAAATGCCGTCTATCTGTAAATCCGGATAACCATAGAGGCCGAAGTCTCCCTTCGCCCTTGTTCCCGGGGAAATGTGAAAGTAGTCCCGGTACATGACGCTGTGCGGTGAGAGGATTACCACCGTATCGGGATGCATGGCAGCGGCCTCCTTTGCAATCTCCCGGTAGGAATCAATGGTCTTCTGAATTCTCCGCTCTTCCCCTCTCCCTATATCCGGCAGGATAAGGGGAGGATGAGGTACAATAAATGCTCCTGCTACCGCCATATGGCATCCTCCTTTTATGATATGTGCACCCTGTTTGTTCCTATATTTG
>CATWBR010000438.1 GCA_958349075.1 uncultured Clostridium sp. | reverse complement strand
TCAGAAGACGCTGCCACAAATCCACATTCTTAACGGGCTCATTCTTCCCGCGCTTCCATCCCTTTTTCAGCCAGCCGTCTATCCAGTGCTGGTTAAAAGCGTCCACCAGGTATTTGGAATCGGAATACAGGCTCACCTCGCAGGGCCGGTTCAGCGCTTCCAGGCCGGCTATGGCCGCCATCAGCTCCATCCTGTTGTTTGTGGTGCGTTTATATCCGGCGGAAATCTCTTTCACATGCAGTTGTCCGGCTGCGTCCCGGTAATGAAGGACGCTGCCGAAACCGCCAGGTCCGTCAGGATTGCCCCTGGCTGAACCGTCTGTATATACTTCTACTTTCAAATTCAGGTCTCCTTTGCAGGTTTATTATCAGTCTCTTTTGATTACTATCTGTCCCATTTGTCGCAGAGCGAATTAATCTGATCCGCAAAACGGGCCAGATCCTTGTTCGCGCCGCCCTCATTGTGCATGATGACCTTACGAAGCCTGTCGGCCGCCGCCAGAAGCCTTGCAAATACACCGGAGGCTTTCTTTGCCGGCTCCGTATCGCGCTTGATCGGGATACCCTGGGTAACGGTGATGAAGCAGCCTTCTTTCAAATCGTAGGAGCTTCCGCTGAACGGGGCATCCGCCTCCATTCCGAACTTCTCCTTTACAAGGGAGGCAAAGGTATCACAGACCTGGTCATCTCCATGCACTACGAATACGTGCTTGGGGCGTTCCATGAAACTGCCGACCCATTCAAGCAGCCCGGTCTGATCCGCGTGGCCGCTGATACCCTCGATCTTCTCGATTTTGGCCCTGACTTCAATGGACTCGCCAAAGAGCTTAACCTCTTCCCTGCCCTCTACAATGCTGCGTCCTAATGTTCCAACAGCCTGGTAACCGGCAAAGAGAATCGTACACTCCGGTCTCCACAGATTGTGTTTCAGATGGTGTCTGACACGGCCGGCGTCGCACATGCCTGCCGCTGAAATGATCACCTTCGGTTCCTCGTCAAAGTTGATGGCAATGGAATCGTCACTTGTGATCGACAGATGCAGCCCCGGAAATGAGATCGGGTTGATACCTTTTTTAATCAGGACTTTCGTCTCATCGTTGTAACAGTCCATCATGTTTTCTTTAAATACAGCCGTGGCCTCCACGGCCATCGGGCTGTCGAGATATACGGGGAAATTATCGTGGCCCCTGACCAGATGGTTTTCCTTGATTACTCTGATATAATTGAGAACCTCCTGGGTACGGCCGACCGCAAAGGCCGGAATTACCACGTTACCGCCGCGGTCGAGCGTCTCCTCGATCACCTTGGCAAACTCTTCCACATGATCTCCGACATGTTTGTGGAACCTGTCGCCGTAGGTGCTCTCCATAACAACATAATCCGCCTGGTGAATGTACTGCGGACTTCTGATCAGAGGTTTGTTCTTGTTGCCGATATCGCCGGAAAAGACGATTTTCTTCGAGCAGTCCTCCTCGGTCATCCAGATCTCAATTGAAGCGGAACCCAGGAGATGGCCAACATCTGTAAAGCGGATCTCAAAGCCTTCCTTCAGTTTGATTATCTGATCGTAGTTGCAGGGTACAAAGTGCTCCAGCACCCCATTGGCATCGTTCATCGTGTAGAGAGGCGGAACCTCCGACTTGCCTGCACGTTTTGCCTTCCTGTTCTTCCACTCCGCCTCTGTCTCCTGAATGTGTGCACAGTCTCTGAGCATGATCTCGCAGAGATCGCAGGTGGCCCGTGTCCCCATCACCTGGCCCCTGAATCCCCGCGCATAGATAAACGGCAGCATACCCACGTGATCGATATGGGAGTGGGTTACCAGTACATAGTCCACATCAGCATAGCTGATGGGAAGTTCCGCATTCTCAAACTTGTTAATCCCCTGCTCCATTCCACAGTCTACCAGGACATTCAAATCACATGCCTGCAGTAAATGGCAGCTTCCTGTTACTTCATGATCCGCACCGATAAAAGTTAATTTCATGTAACCATCTCCTGTATTGTATTTGTTTTTGCCAAAACTGATGGTTTAAGTATACCCGATATCAGATAATAATGCAAATCATACCGCCATTACTGTCATTAATAATTTTCTGGAGCGTATCCTGGAGCTTCATCTGGCAGTCCTCCGTCATCTGGGAAATCTTTGCCTGGATTCCGTCATCCACGATCTGTTCAATGGATTTGCCGAAAATATTGGTGCTCCAGACACCTTCTTCACTCTGGCCTGCATTTTCCTTTATGTATGTAATCAAATCCTCCGCCTGCTGTTCGCTTCCCACGATCGGTGCGATCTCAGTCTCAATATGGGCCTTGATCAGGTTGATGGACGGAGCCTGGGCTTTCATTTTCACCCCGTACTTATTGCCGTGGCGGATCAACTGCGGCTCATCCAGCACAATCTCTGAGCGGTCCGGCGTCACGACACCATATCCCTTTAATCTCACCTGGCATACGGCGTTGCTCACCTTCTCATATTCCTTCTGCATGGAAGCCAGATTCTTTAAGGTCTGCATGAGCTGGTATTCTCCCTCAATCGGAACACCCACGTATTCACTCAGAATCTGGTAATAATGGCTGTCATCCACCTCAATCTGGGCCTGGATGCTCCCGTCGGCCATCTTCATGCCAGTGATCTTAATTCTCTTCACCGCCTCACTGTCCTCGTCCGGAAGGGCATCCTGGGCGTCTCTCATGTGGTCGGTCTTCTTTAACATCTCCTTGACGGACTGGATTACCCTGCTTTTCAGCCAATGATCCTTCGGGAGAATTTCCATCCATTTCGGAATCGTAAAATCGATCTCGGTAACCGGGAATTCATGCAGAATCTCTTCCATGATCACCTTGATATCTTCCTTCTTAAGCTGCTCGCAGTTGACGGGCATAACCTGGACGCCGTATTTCTCTTCCATCTGTTTTGCCATTTCCCTTGTCTCATCGGAATAGGGCCTCATGGAGTTCAAAAGAACCAGGAACGGTTTTTTCAGATTTTTGAGTTCTTTTATTGTCTTCTCTTCCGCCGCTATGTAGTTGCCCCGCTTAATATCTCCGAAGGAGCCGTCCGTCGTGATAACAAGGCCGATGGTGGAGTGGTCGTTGATGACCTTTCTGGTCCCGATCTCTGCCGCTTCTGTGAATGGTATCTCCGTTTCAAACCATGGAGTCTTTACGAGGCGTTCCGTGTCATTCTCAATATGGCCCGCGGCGCCTTCCACCATAAAACCAACACAGTCGATCAGCCGGACCTTCACATCCACGCCATCGCTCAGAGCGATCTGTGCCGCCTCTTTTGGAATAAACTTCGGTTCCGTCGTCATAATCGTCTTTCCTGCGGAACTCTGGGGAAGTTCATCTCGTGTACGTTCCCTGGAATGGGGATCTTCCATACCCGGCAGCACCATCAGCTCCATAAACCGCTTGATAAAGGTGGATTTGCCGGTCCTGACGGGGCCTACGATACCTACATAGATTTCTCCGTTGGTCCTGGCCTTAATGTCGCTGTATACGTTAAAATTGTCCATAAAAATACCCCCTTGGCTATGCTGATACAAGTATATGCAAGGGGGAAGGGGGAGTATGCGAAAAAATATTGGCGGAAAGGCGTGTGATTATGGTAATCAGCATTTTCCATTTAAAATCATTGTTAAAATGCTCCTATCTGTTGGTCCAACAACCCTAATATTCAATATTGAACCATTGAATTAGAATACTGTAGTTCTCAAATTACATTATTGCCAAGGGTTAAACATAGAAAGTGGAACATAGACATATTCGCCTGTTCCACTTTCTAGCTTATAT
>CATWBR010000437.1 GCA_958349075.1 uncultured Clostridium sp. | reverse complement strand
AAAATGAATTATATATTTTTTTTATTGATTTCATACTTCTTAACCTCCTACTTCGCTTGTTCTCTCTGGATAAATACTGCAAACACGATAATCGCCGCCTTGAACACCTGGGCATACTGATCCGGTATATCGTTCATAACGCAGGTGAGTGTGATCATCTGCATGATCAAAGCTCCCACGACGGTTCCGAGAACGTGGGCTTTTCCGCCCGTCATCGGCGTGCCTCCGATTACAACGGCTGCTATGGCGTCTAACTCCGCCAACTGCCCCAGAGAACTGCCCGCAGCCACAGATACCTTGGCTGCCTGGAAAATCCCGGCAAAGGCCGCAAAAAACGTGCTGAGGCCATATACGATCATCAGCGTCCTGGCCGTGTTGATTCCAGCCAGGGAACTGGATTTCATATTGTCTCCCACCGCCTGGATCTGTCTGCCCAGCACGGTTTTCTCAATCATAATAAATACCGCCGCCACAGAAAGAACAATCGGCACTATCTGCACCGGAATCACGCCTCCCAGCTTATAAGTTCCCCACAGGGAAAGCTGTTTTCCCACGGCGCCCAGTTTATTAAAATAAATGTCTCTTCCCCCGCACAGGACCTGTGCAACTCCCCTCAGGCCCAGCATCAGGCCCAGTGTGATAACCATGGCCTGCAGCTTCAGCTTTCCGACCATAATGCCGGTAAAGCAGCCCACCAGGACCGAAACCGCGACCGCAGAAAGTACCGCGGCAATCAGGCCCGTATTCGGCATCATCCTGGCTGTCAGGACTCCCGCCAGGGCCATCACGGAACCGACGGAAATATCGATTCCGCCTGTGGAGATAACGAGCGTCATTCCCATTCCGCAGAGGATTGTGGGACAGAGCTGTGTAATTACATTGTTCAGATTGCCTATCCTGAAAAAGTTGGGGGTAAACAGTGAATTCAGCAGGATAAAAAACAGAAGCAGCGTAATTGCACTGTATTTTCTTACAAGCTGGAAATAATCCTGTTTTGTCTTATTCATGCGCCTTTCCCTCACTTTCACTGCCTTTTGCGATCGTTTCCATCACCCTGTCCTGGCTGATACTGTCTCCGATCAGTTCATCTATAACTTTTCCCTCGCGCATGACGATGATTCTGTCACAGTTGCGCTCAAGCTCCGCGATCTCGGAGGAGATCATCAGAACGGAGATTCCGCTTTTGGAAAATTCCTGGATCAACTGCTCAATCTCGGCCTTGGCTCCCACATCAATTCCTCTGGTGGGCTCATCCAGAATCATCAGTTTCGGATTCATACACATCCATCTGGCTAAAAGCACCTTCTGCTGGTTCCCTCCGCTCAGGTTGCAGATTGCCTGTTCCGGGGACGGCGTCTTAATCTTCAGGCGCTCAATATAAGTGCCTACAATCTCATCCTGCTGCTTCGCCTTTACAAAGCCGAACGAATTCAGCTTCGGCAGCAGTGCAATCGTAATATTTTCTTTTACCGACAAATGGGGGATTATACCTTCCGTCTTCCTGTCTTCCGTACAGAAACCCATTCCCTTCTTGATTGCATCGGATGGCGAATGTATAGCGGCGGGTTCTCCCCACCAGAAAATTTCTCCCTCGTCAGGCATGCTGCTCCCGAAAAGCACCTGGGCCAGCTCGCTTCTGCCCGAGCCGAGAAGGCCGGCAAGGCCTACCACTTCTCCCTGTTTGATTTCTATGTCAATTCCGTTCAGCCTCATGCCCTGACGGATCTGTTTCATCCCTGCTATCACCGGGGCTTCCGTAAAGGCATAGCCCTGCTTGTTCCTTTCAAGTTCTACCGTGTCCCTTCCCACCATCAGTGAGATCAGCTTAAGCTGATCCAAATCACCGACATTATACTCACCTACATATTCTCCGTCTTTAAAAACGGTCAGACGGTCACAAATTTCAAATATCTCATCCAGTTTGTGACTGATAAAAATCACGCTGATCCCTCTGGCCTTCAGTTGTCTGATAATTCCAAACAGCACCTGCACCTCATGGGTGTCCAGCGAGGAGGTCGGTTCATCCATGATAACAAGTTTTGCATTGATGCTGACCGCCCTGGCGATGGCTACCATCTGCTGGATTGCCGTCGAATAGTTTTTTAACGGCCTTGTTACATCGATTTCAATTCCCAAATCCTCCAGAATCCTCTCTGCCTCGGCAATCATCGACTTTCTGTCAATACTTCCGAATTTTGTCCTGGGTTCACGGCCCAGAAACAGATTTTCATACACAGTCTGAAACAAAACCAGGTTCAGTTCCTGGTAGATAGTGGATATTCCCTTCTCGTTCGCCTCAATCGGAGTCTTTGCATTAATCTCCTGCCCGTCAAAACGTATCGTTCCGCCATTCTTCTGGTAGATTCCGGTCAGCACCTTGATCAGTGTCGATTTTCCGGCTCCGTTTTCTCCCATCAGAGCATGGATTTCACCTTTATTTACAGTTAAGCTGACGCCCTTCAGCGCCCGGACTCCCGGAAACGTCTTTTCCAGACCCTTTATTTCCAGCAAAACTTCTGCCATAAACTTCTCCTTTCAAAAAGGCTGCCGCAAAAATAAACAAATTTCTGCGGCAGTCTTTTTTGTGCGCCCGGATATATCGTTCGAAAACAGTCAGTATTTTCGCAGCTTACATACCGCGGAACACGCTTTCTTTCACAGTTCCTAGAATCCTAACTCTACTTTCACGTTATCCTTTGTATAAAGAGTATCCTCGTTTGTAATGTGGGCAGGCACTTCTTCTCCGCCTATAATCTTGGAAATTGTCTCTACAACGATTTCACCGAAATATGGAGAGCAGGTGCAGGAAGCAAGCTGTCTTCCATCTTCCACTGCCTCAAATGCCGCTCTTGTCCCGTCGATTCCCAGTGTCAGAATATCCTCTCCCGGTTTCAGGCCCGCCGCCTCAATTGCGTTCATAGCGCCCTGAACCATATCGTCCGTTACACAGAATACAGCGTCAATATTCTCGCCGCCCTGAGCCTGGATGATATTTTCCATAACGGCCTGTGCCTTATCCATCAGCCATTCTCCGTCCTGCTCTGCCACTACTTTAAACTTGGAGCTGTCAAGGCCCTTCACAAATCCATCCTGTCTGTCTGTGGATGTGGAGGAATCATAACCGCCATTGATGATGACTACGTTTCCGCCGTCCGGTAATGCTTCCGTGAGGGCTTTGGCGCACTGCTCGCCTTCCCAGACGAAATCGGACATGATTGCCGTCGTGTAATGGGTTCCTGCATCCCCGTCAATTGCACGGTCCACCAGGATAACGGGAATATTGCTTTCCATTGCCTCCTGAAGGGCACCCTGCAGTCCGTTGTTCTCAAGCGGAGCAACTACCAGGTAGTCAACGCCTGCCGCTACCAGATCCCTGATATCGGATTCCTGCGTCGCGATATCTCCTCCGGCGTCCTTAACGATAAATTCTCCTCCGGCGTTCTCTACATATTCCTTGATGCTGTCCGTCTCTGTGGTCCTCCATGCGGACATGCTGTCGGTTTGGGCAAATCCTACTTTCTTGCCTTCCAGTACTTTTGTTCCCTCCGGGGCCTCAGTTTTCTCCTCCGGTGCCGCAGCTTCTGTCTTTCCTTCCGCCGGGGCTGCCGCCTCAGTTGCCGGTGCCGCAGTCTCTGCCGGTTTGCTGGAACTTCCGCAGGCTGTCAGTGACAATGCCATCGTTGCTGCCATAACCATTGCGACCATTTTTCTCATAATAATTTCCTCCCTTGATTAAAACATGTTTTTATTACATAATTTATTTTATATCATTTAGTCTATTTTTACAATATACTTTTAATA
>CATWBR010000436.1 GCA_958349075.1 uncultured Clostridium sp. | reverse complement strand
ATTATCTTCTACCTGCTGATAGCATCACCCATGGTAGCTGGCTACCGGCCGGTAGTGGTACTCAGCGGCAGCATGGAGCCGACTTACCATGTAGGAAGCGTCATTTACTATAAGAGTGCGGATTTCGCCGATATCAAAGTGGGGGATGCCATCACATTCAAAACAGGTGAAAACGCAATGGTTACTCACCGGGTGGCAGAAAAAAGCGAGCTTTCGGGAACGTTTACCACAAAGGGCGACGCAAATATGACAGAGGATCCCAACCCGGTGGAGTACGGCCAGGTGCTGGGAAAGGTACTGAAATTCAGTATACCAGTGGCAGGATTCTTTGTAGGTTACAGCAAAAATTTTATGGTAATTGGCATTATGGCAGCGGTTATCGTGATAAATATCCTTCTGGACAGCCTTTTCCCCACAAAAAAGAAGGGGGAAGAAAGGACGGAACATAGCGATGAGGAGAAAGAAACCTGATAAAAAATATATACTGGCACTGGGTGCGCTCCTCGCTGTTACGGCAATAGGAGGTACATTTGCCTACTTCAGCCAGGACTTGTCCGCCTCCAATGAATTTCTCACGGGGAAATACGATACGGAAATCACCGAAGAGTTTGTGCCTCCGGCCGATTGGCAGCCGGGGACGGAGATTACCAAAAAGGTTGTGATAACCAATAAGGGTAATGTCGATGTGGTAGCGGTGGCAAAGCTTACGGAAGAATGTATCCGAAAAGAAGATATCACCATCCCTTCTTATGAGACGGGTGCCGACGGGAAACTGGTAGAAAGCTCCGAGACGGTGGCGTTCAAGGGAGAAAAACTTCCCACCATATTTGCTCCAAAGGATCCGGGCGGCAACCTGCTTCCGGAGGAGGAAGTAGGACTCAAAAAGTTCGGCACTGAGGTTGTAGAATATGATCCCGGCAGACAGCCGGAAGAATATGAAGGCAAATGGGTGTACCTGAAAACGGACGGTGCAGGGGAGCTTAAGAGCCAGGTCTATTATTTCCTGTATGTAGGGGTGATTGGTGGGAAGGAAAGCTCGCCATCCATTCTGGAAAGCGTCACGATGAATCCGCGGCTGGAGTCCACGGTTACAGGAACAAAACTGGTTGCGGATGTAGGCCCGGATGGAGAAAATGTTTATACATTTACGAGTACGCAGAGCGAGTACGGCTATGACAGTGTTAATTATAAGCTGAATATCAAGGCAAAGACGGTTCAGGCAACAAAATCAGCGGTGGACGCGGTTCTCGGAACAGCGGCAGAACTTCCCACAGAGCTGGTTCCACAGGACTTTGACAGCCTGCTGTCCTATGTGAGAAGCCGGTGCAGAGAGGACGGAGCATCATCCACAGCGCCATAAAGTGATAAAAAGTCACTCCATCAACAAAATAACAGGTTCTAAAAATAATGGACGATTAAAATAATGAACGATTAAATAATGGATCGGAAAGAGCATTAAGAAAGGGAGACGGATTTATGAAAAAGAATAAAAAAGCGTTATTCGGACTTGCCGCACTTGCAGCAGTTGCAGCTATCGGAGGCACATGGGCATACTGGAGCCAGGATTTAACAGCAGTCAATGAGTTCCAGACAGGTAAATACGATTCTGATATTGTCGAGGAATTTATTCCTCCGGCACCAGGGGAGTGGGTACCGGGTGTAACGGTGCCAAAGGAAGTAACCGTCAAAAACAGCGGTAATGTAAAGCTGGCGGCAATTGCAGCCATCGACCAGGTATGGGTGAGAACTGAGTCTGTAGAGGCTGAGAACGACGGAGAAAAAGAAACTGTTTCACCGGCAGAGGGCGAATATTTTGATCTGATGTTCCGGGATGATAAGGACGAACTGCAGTATGCGTCTATTATCAGCTGGGGAGAAGAGATTGCGGTGTTGAATTCCAGAGGTACTGAAACAGCAGTGCTGGCCGCAAAAACACTCAAGATTGATACGCAGGTTACATCCCTGGATTCCGCAGACGCGGCAGGAAGATGGATCCTGGTAGATGCGCAGAATAGTGATGAAGTCAACAAAGGAGAAGGATTCTCCAACCTTAAATTTGTATATAATGGCATCATCGGAGAAGGCGGAGAAACACCTAAGTTATTGACGGGAGCGACATTAAATCCGCTTATCAATACAACCGTAACAGAAAAAACGACAACCGTCAGAACAGACGAAGAAGGCAATACGGTTAAGACAACAGAGACAAAAACAAATCCGGCATATGGTTATGACAGTGCAAAATATACCATGACGATTAATGCAACCACAGTGCAGGCCACAGAAGATGCCATCAACACGACACTTGAGGCTAAGGGATATTCCAAGATGCTTGCTGAAGAATTCATTTCAGTAAATAAAGACGAGCTTATAAAGACAGAACCTTAAAAGGGAATCAACAGACCATCAACATTTTAGATAGCTGCCCCGTATGGGGTGCTGTATCATAACAGACAGGAGATAGAGTGATATGAGGAAAGGCAGACGCAAACTATTAGGGCTGGCAGCCCTGGCATCTCTGATGCTCATCGGCGGCACCTGGGCGGCCTGGACCCAGGAGATTCAGACCGGTAATGAGTTCATGCCTGGAAAATACAATACTTCCCTCGATGAGGCTTTCGATGCTCCTTCCGACTGGCAGCCGGGAAAAGAACAGGAGAAAAAAGTCTGGATCAGCAATAAGGGAACCGTACCGGTCATGGCAAAGGCAGTTATTACCCAGCAGTGGATCCGAAGAGAGAACGTTTATGCAACATCGGTGGACTCTCAGGGAAACATTGTGGAAGAGCCGGTGGAGCCTCTGGCAGGAGAAGCTTTTCCTCTGACCTTTGAGACGGGAGCAGGGATGGAATACGCCGCAATACCGAATTTCAACAGGGATACGGTAGTACTCCTGGCATCCGGTAAAACGGACAAAGCCTCTTTAAGCCTTGGGCTGACCGCTGTCGATACAGTGGCGGAGGCAAAAGGGAAATGGCTTCTGATGAATGAAGAACCGGACAAAGACAACGGTTATACACTTTATTACGTGGGAATCATTGAACCAGGCAGTGAATCTCCGGCATTTTTAAACAGCGTGACATTAAATGATGAACTGGCGCGCACGATCACAGGCAAAACCACCTACCATGTTAAACAGGACGACGGTTCGGTAAAAAAGGTAACCGTGGACAAGGTAAACTCTGAGTACGGCTATGACTCTGCCAAATACACAATGGAGATCAAGGGAACCACTGTGCAGGCGACGAAAGCCGCGGTAGCGGAGGTGTTTGGACAGGACGGCGATACTCTTGCTTTTCTGGCCGACAAGATTGCCGACAGCGGTATCTTTACATCGGCCGCCGTGAAAACACTTAAATTTGAGTCAACCGGAGGCAAGCTGGTCTATACCCCGTACCGCACGGACAGCGGAGCCGAGGAAGGCAACTGGTTTATGAGCTTTACCGACATGGTTCCCGGCGGAATCTACAAGGATAAGCTGAATATTGAGAATGCTTCGGGTAAGGATTATGATCTCTATATGCAGGTAATCCCGAGAACCCAGGATGAGGTGAAAGACGAAATTCTGGATCTGATTACGATGAAGGTTACTTATAACGGAACACTTCTTTATGACGGGAAAGCTACGGGAGCGTCCCTTGTATCGGAAGAGGGTATCCAACGGGTAGTACCTCTGGGACGCTATACAAGCCGGAAGACGGGAACCGTCGAGGTGGAACTGCAGCTCGACCCGACACTGAAGATCGGGGATGGAAGAACAGAAGCCATTGCAGGCGTCCTCTCAAAAATTGACTGGAAGTTTA
>CATWBR010000435.1 GCA_958349075.1 uncultured Clostridium sp. | reverse complement strand
CACTTGACGGTGGAGACAGTCAGCGGCCGCAGGCCGATGTCCGGCGCGATAACCTCCCCGGAGTCTTCAGTCCCATCGATCCCTGCCAGGGGGAAGGAGGCAGAATCAATTGTGCAGGGGACATGGGAGTCCATCAGCACTTAGGCGGCGTATTGTGACGCCTTAGTGTCTGTTATGTACTCCGAAGAGCGCAAGCGGTCCCCGGAACAATTGATTCTGGCCGGATTCCCCCTCACGACAACCTGAATCCGGGACTGAAGACTCATACCAACACTCCACACACACCGGACATTGGCCGTTCCGGCCGCGTCCTCCTTCCTCAACTACCTCCCCCCTTCCTGAACTCACTCACCTCTTTAATCAGCATCTTCGTATTCTCGATCATCGAGTCAAAAGCCCCGTATTTATAGAAGTTAATAAACACAAGCCCAATCGGCACCGCCAGGATCATGCCGGCGATTCCGCTCAGTTTGAATCCCATATACAGAAGAAACAGCGTGAGAAGCGGCGGCAGCCCCATGGAGTCCCCGACGATCTTCGGCTGGATAATCTGGCGTACCACCTGGGTTGTGATGTAAATCAGAATCAATCCCACGGCATAAGGATACTCCGCCGAAAACAGCTTTACAACGGCCCAGGGAAGCAGGACGGTCCCTGTTCCGAAAATCGGGAGGAAGTCTAAAAGGGCGATAAAGATTGCCAGCAGCAGACTGTATTTGACTCCCAGGATCAATAGCCCGGCCGCAAGGATGGCGGCCACTACGAACATAATCCGAAACTGCGCCAGAAAGTACCCGCCGATCAGGCCTCTGGCGTCTTTTTTCAGATAATCTGCATAGCGGAATACAAAGGGCGGCAGCACTGCTCTCAGGACGCGGAGAATCTTCTCGCGCTCCGCCAGGAACAGATAGGATGCCAGGATCATGATAACCGTATTTACCATGACATTCGGAATCCGTTTCGCCACATTTCCCGCAATCTCCACCGTTGGGGCGGCAGCCTTGGAAAACAGTGTGCCGATGGTACCTCCCAGATTGTTGGAGATTTCTAAGAGCGGTTTCTGGAGACTGTCCGGCAGATAGGTGAGCAGCTTCTGGCTGTTCTGAATCGCATTCGATATTTCACTGAGCGCGTTTTCATATAGCATCGGCAAGTCTCCCACAAAGCCGGCCATCTCCGAATAAATCCAGGTTATGGCCAGATAGAGAAGGCCGATCACAAGCACAAGTACGCCCACGATGATAATCATAGAACCGTGGCGCCGCACCAGCTTTAAGTGGCGTTCGAGAAACCTCACCAGCGGATTGGCAATCATTGCAATAATCCAGCCAATCACAAAGGGCATAAAGAAGCTCAGCAGCTTTGGTCCCAGAAAGCATACAAGGCAAAGTCCTGCCAGAGGAATTACAATATTTAAAATCATCCTGAGATATTTTTTTACATCCTCCAACGCACAACACCTCCTGAAGCCGGCAAGCCCCGGCCTAAATTAAATGGTAATGCTCCGCGATCTTTTTAAATGCCGCCATGGAGCGTTCAATTCTATCATAAGCAACACAGTAGGCGATTCTCACATACCCCGGGCAGGCAAAAGAGCTTCCCGGAACTACGAGCACATTAAACTGCTTCGCCGTCTCGCAGAATTCTTTTTCATCCTCCACCGGTGATTTCACAAAGAGGTAGAAGGCACCCTCCGGTTTTATACATTCAAAACCGTACTCCTTCAGTCCGTTGTACAGCAGGTTTCTGTTCCTGTCATAGGCGGCTACGTCCACCTCCGCATTCACACACCGTTTTATGACCCTCTGCATCAGGGAAGGCGCATTCACACAGCCCAGAACCCTGTTGGCTATCGTAGCGGCCTGAATCACGTTCCTGCTGTCCTCCATCTCGTCCGGGATTACCAGGTAGCCGATACGCTCCCCCGGCAGGGACAGGGATTTGCTGTAGGAATAGCAGACCACCGTATTATGGTAATACTTGGTTACCCAGGGTACCACCACCCCGTCATAGGCCAGCTCCCTGTACGGTTCATCCGAGATAAGGACAACGGAAATCCCCAGCTCCTTCTCTTTCTTTTCCAGCACCGAGGCGATGTTCTTCAGTGTTTCATCGGAATAAATCACGCCGGTGGGATTGTTGGGGGTATTGATAATAACGGCTTTCGTCCTGTCGTTAATCATTTCCTCAAGTTTCGTTAAATCGGGCTGGAAATCCTCCGTATTCGGCGGAACCACCACCAGTTCTCCGTCATAATTGCGCACATAGGAGCCGTACTCCACAAAGTATGGTGCAAATGTGATTACCTGATCACCGGGATCCAGGATTGTCTTTAAAATCACATTAAGGCCGCTGGCAGCCCCCACCGTCATAAGGATATTAGCCACTCCAAACGACGTATTAAACCGTCTGTTCAGAGAATCCGCTATCGTCTCCCGGACATCCTCATATCCGGCGTTTGACATGTAACCGTGGATAAAGAGGGAATCTTCCTCTTTTATTATATCCGCAATTGCCTGATTTACTTCGGCCGGCGCCGGTACGCTGGGATTTCCCAGACTGAAGTCAAATACATTTTCGGCTCCATAGATGGCGGCAAGTTTCTTCCCTTCTTCAAACATCATTCTGATTGCAGAGTTATTCTGCATAAGCGGTATCATTTTTTTTGAAATCATCTCTCATATCCCCTTTGCTTTGTGGTGATCAGATAGTTCCCCAGCGCCTGGACGTCGCAAACGCGATCGCCCCCGTGGCCGCCAGATAAAACCAGGTTGTCGGGTTGCTGTACCAGGTGGTGAAAAAAGACAGCATCATGTAAATTGCGATCTGGGAATAGAACAGATACGTAATCGGATTGCGCACCTTTTTCATCTTCTGCATCAAATAGAAAGCCAGTCCCCCAAGAATGCAGGAAAGACCGAGTACTCCAATGATTCCGAAATCATAGTAGGCGTCATAAAACAGGGTCAGGGTGGTCAGTTCCTCCCTGTTGACAAAGTATGGGAAATTCGTCAGCCCGGGGAATTTGAATTTAAGCCCTGTTAAAGTCCACAGCGGAGCCAGCATCTTGAGTCCCCAGGAATGACTGCCGAGTTCCTCCACCAGACAGTTGAAATTGTCATAGTTGTTTGCCACATACATATAGGGCTGGGTAATAAAAATCGGCATATTTTCATTCTTCATCTCGAAGACCGCATTCAGATAGGACACGTCATGGCTCCTCGCAACGGTCAGCAGCAGATAGAGAGGCACCAGGGCCGCCATTGCAAAGACCGCGTAGAGGAGGTTCAGCCTTCCGTCCATCTGTATGTAGGTCAGAACGGCCAGAATCACCGCAAAAATCAGTTGGAACCTGGAAACACAGAGGATCGGAACGGCCAGGGACAATAGGCCCATCACCGCCATCATGATGCTTTTTATCCTGTCCCTTCCTCTGTTAATACAAAAGTATATTACGCATATGGACGGCACCAGAACACAGGATACGGTAAAATAGTGAATTCCCGTCAGATGAAAGGCCGAATAAGCATGGGGCACTCCCCTGACAAACAGCGGCACAAAACCAAGAGCTGCGGCCTCGATCAGGAAGCATCCGAAGGAAACAACCGTCAGCCCGCAGGCGCAGAAGAATACGGACTGCTCATAATTGCCAAAACCGTTGTATCGCATCGGACTCATCCGTTCCACGCCCAGATAATGTTCCAGGAACATGAAGGTGCAGTAAAATCCGGCAAACGCGGCCAGAAAACAGAGCCATGTCATGGGCGACCAGCTTGCTCCCAGTCTGCTCAGTTTTAAACAGGAAAGCCCCTGCCCTCCCA
>CATWBR010000434.1 GCA_958349075.1 uncultured Clostridium sp. | reverse complement strand
CAATGAGATAAGATGCCTGCCTTACTTCGTCTATTTTAACAAAGTGAAGGCAGGCAATCCTAATATCAACACTTATTTACAACATCGACTTAATAAAAGGGAGTGAAAGCATGTTCTGTTTTCACTCCCTTTAAAATTAGCGCAACTCAGGGACGGAGAAAACCTTCCCAAAGGAACTTTCTCCGCCCGGATTTCCCCGGCTCTGAATACCCGGCTGTCCTATTTGCAGAGATCCGCAATAACCTGCGCAAAGATCTTCGCGCTCACAAGCAGTTCATCAATCACAGCGAATTCATCCGCGCCGTGCATCTTATTATCTGTCTCCGGCATGGCCGCACCGAATGCCACCCCGTTTTTAAGAGAGTGCACATAGGTTCCTCCGCCCATGGACTCACATGTTCCTTTTCTTCCCGTATATGTTTCATATGCGCTCAGCAGAGTTTTTACGAAGTCGGAATTGCCGTCCACATGGTGAGGCGGTGTCATAGAATCGTTGGTCAGGGTGAATCCGTGCTCTGCCAGTTTCCGCCTTGCAGGCTCCAGCACATTTTCTTCGTTGGAGCAGATTGGACAGCGGCTGTCAAATGTGGCATCCAGGCTGCTGCCGTCTACTTCCAGAAGATCAAAGGCCAGGGTCAGCGCACCGGAAAGTTCATCTTCCATGGCAACGCCCAGCGCTTCTCCGGCGGTGTCGTGGCATGGGAAGAGTTTTACGAGGTTATGAAGAGCCTCAATCTGTCCGCACTCTGCGAAAGGAAGACGGCTGATCAGAAGCAGCAGCGCTGTCAGCGCGTTTTTACCTTCTGTTGGAAGGGATGCATGGGCTCCCACGCCAACGGCCGTAATCTCCAGCGTATGGTTTCTGCCCTGGATTTCAAAGGATACTCCCGTCTCCTTCTCCACCCCTTCGGAAACCTCGCGGACCAGGTCGTCGTCCAATCCTTCAAACACGGCAAATGCCTTTCCCGGCACTACGTTTACCTTTGTGCCCGCATGGATGGCGATTACTCTTGGAAGAGCTTCGGAAGATTCAAATTCTGCCGTAAAATGGCCGGGCAGACTTCCTTTTTCTATGTTCACAACCGGGAAGGAGCCGTCCGGTGAAAATGTCATCGGCGCTTCTTCCTCCACATCGTAATAGTGGCGGATATCGGAACTGCCGCACTCCTCATCCGTTCCCAGAATCAGGCGTACATTCCTGGAAACGGGGATTCCCAGCTCCCGGATCGCGCGCATGGCATAGAGGGCGGCCACAGCCGGTCCCTTGTCATCCGCCGTTCCGCGACCGTAAAGTTTGCCGTCACGTTCAACGGGCTCAAAAGGCTCCGTCACGGTCCATCCCTCTCCGGCGGGAACCACATCGAGGTGGGCCAGGATGTCGAGCTGCTTTTCCTTATCATTCAGGTCGGCTGTTCCCACATAGTTGTCATAATTGTTAATTAAAAAGCCGTACTTCTCCGCCATGGAAAGAGCCAGTGCCAGTGCCTTGCTTGCTCCGTCGCCGTATGGTTTTCCCTCCTGATAAGGTGTTTTCTCACTGTTAATTCTGCACAGCAGGCAGATATCATCTATCATTTCCTGTCTGTGGGAATCGATATATTTTTCTATTTCTTCTCTGTACATAGTCAGTCCTTTCCGCTATTTAAGCAACTCCGCCAATACCTGGTTCACCACTTTTCCATCAGCCTTCCCCTTTACCTTCGGCATCAGGACTTTCATAATCTTTCCCTTGTCGGACGGAGCGGCTTTCTCAATTCCGAGTTCTGCCAGAACCTCTTTGATTACCGCGGCAATCTGCTCCTCGTTCATGTCCTCAGGGGCAAATTCTTTGTAAACAGCCATCCTGGCCTCAGCCTCGGCGCGGATGTCGTCCCTGTCTGCGGGAGCCAGCTCATAGGTCTCCTTCGTCTGTTTCAGTTCTTTCTTTACGATAGCATCGGCCTCAGCCTCGGTAAGAGGCTCCCTTTTATCTATCTCTGCATTCTTAAGAGCGGAAAGAAGCATGGAAAGAGAATCTTTTCTCGCCTTGTCCTTTGCCTTCATAGCCTCTACCATAGCTGCACGTACAACATCAATCTTACTCATCTTCTTACCTCCTGTGAATTATATGAAATGATATGAAACTATCTCCTCAGCAGTTCCCTGTTAATTATTGCGTCCAAACTCACTGAGCTTTAAGCCCGGGTTGCGGTCAAGGACCATTCCCACGCTCCAGCTATTGATAAATAACAGCAGCGGATTGTCTTTAAGGTCTTTAATCCTCTTCATATCGGATGTTCCCTGGAGCTTCGCCACATCCACCTCATCCTTATTCTCGATCCAGCGGATATATTCATATGGAAGCTTGTCTAACCTGACCTCCACGTTATATTCGTTCTCCAGTCTGTAGGTGAGGACTTCAAACTGCAGTTCTCCTACGACACCGACAATAATCTCTTCCATTCCGGTATTAAATTCCTGGAAAATCTGGATCGCGCCCTCCTGGGCAATCTGGTTAATGCCCTTGATAAACTGTTTCCGTTTCATCGTATCCATCTGGCGGACTCTGGCAAAATGCTCCGGCGCAAATGTGGGGATTCCTTCAAACTCTATTTTATCCGAAGCCGTGCAGAGCGTATCCCCAATGGAGAAAATGCCCGGGTCGAATACGCCGATAATATCACCGGCATATGCCTCCTCCACGATCTTCCTGTCCTGTGCCATCATCTGCTGCGGTTGGGACAGACGGATCTTACGGCCGCCCTGTACATGGGTAACCTCCATTCCGGCCTGGAATTCACCGGAACAAATCCTCATAAATGCAATCCTGTCCCTGTGGGCCTTGTTCATGTTGGCCTGGATTTTAAATACAAAGGCGCTGAACTGGTTGTCAAACGGATCCACAATGCCTGTTGTCGTCTTTCTCGGAAGAGGTGATGTCGTCATCTGGAGGAAGTGCTCCAGGAACGTCTCCACTCCAAAATTGGTCAGAGCGGAACCGAAAAACGTCGGTGAAAGCTTGCCCTGGCTTACCAGATCCATATCAAATTCATCGCTGGCGCCGTCTAAGAGCTCGATATCTTCCAGAAGCTGCCCATGGTAATCCGGCCCGATAATACCGTCCACGTCACCGCTCTCCAAATCAAATTCCCGGGAAGCAACTTCCTTCTGCCCTCCCATGGCGGCCGTAAATGTAGTAATCTTCTTTGTATTTCTGTTGTACACGCCTTTAAAACTCTTTCCGCAGCCGATTGGCCAGTTGACCGGACACGTCTTAATTCCAAGTACGCTCTCAATTTCATCCATCAGTTCAAAGGGATCCCTGGCCTCGCGGTCCATCTTATTGATAAATGTGAAAATCGGGATATTCCTCAGCAGGCAGACCTTGAACAGTTTGATCGTCTGCGCCTCGACACCCTTTGATGCATCGATTACCATGACGGCAGAATCTGCCGCCATCAGGGTACGGTACGTATCCTCCGAGAAATCCTGATGTCCCGGTGTATCCAGGATATTAATACAATATCCTTCATAATTAAACTGCAGTACGGACGAAGTAACGGAGATACCTCTCTCCTTCTCAATCTCCATCCAGTCGGAAACAGCGTGTTTTGCCGCCTTCCTTCCCTTAACCGTTCCGGCCAGGTTGATCGCCCCTCCGTACAGCAGGAACTTCTCGGTCAAAGTTGTCTTACCTGCATCGGGGTGGGAAATAATGGCAAAGGTGCGTCGTTTTTTAATCTGCTCTGTTATATTCTCCAAGAGTTTCTCCTCCAAAATCAATGATTCTCTAATAATCAAACTGCATTTACTTCCTGCAGCCTCTGTTTTCCTGTCGAAAAAATAGACATCCGTGGAAGATGTCTACTTT
>CATWBR010000433.1 GCA_958349075.1 uncultured Clostridium sp. | reverse complement strand
TAATAGAACGGATAGAGAGGTGAAGATATGATACGTTTTATATTAGTGGCATCAACGGTAATTGGTTTCCTTATTTTTTCTACAGGACTTTTGTATAAACTTAAAAAGACAGGCAAAAGTGACCGGGAGAAGATGGAGCGGGAGAGCCTTCGCATTGTGCAGAAAGTATTCCGTTTCATACTTAAGATTTCAGGGGTGACCGTGACCGTAAAAGGGATGGAGAATGTGCCCGAGGGACAGCCTGTCCTGTATGTGGGAAACCACAGAAGTTATTTTGATATTCTTGTAGGTTATACGACGGTTCCGAGTTTACTGGGGTTTGTAGCAAAGAAAGAGATGAAGCGGTATCCGCTGCTTTCCGACTGGATGGCCAATGTCAACTGTCTGTTTCTGGACCGCAAGAACCTGAAAGAGGGACTTAAGACGATTCTGGAAGGAATCGAAAAGGTGAAGAGGGGCGTTTCCATCTGGATCTTTCCGGAGGGGACGAGAAACAGAGGGGAAGATTTGCTGGAGCTTCTGCCCTTTAAAGAGGGAAGCTTAAAGATCGCCGAGAAATCCGGATGCCCGGTGATACCGGTTGCCATTACCGGAACGGCGGAGATATTTGAAAAACATTTTCCGGTTATCCGGCCGGCCCATGTGACGATTGAGTTTGGACAGCCGTTTATCGTTAAGGAACTGCCTCCGGAGGAACGCAAGTTTGTCGGAGCATATACAAGAAAGCAGATTATCAGAATGCTTGAAAAGGAGCAGCATGGACTTACAGGAAATCAGAATTAAACTGGATGGAATCGATACACAGATCGAGAAGCTTTTTGAAGAGAGAATGAAACTCTGCGCGGATGTGGCGGAGTATAAGATTGAGACAGGCAAGGCTGTTTACGATGCAAAGCGCGAACAGGAGAAGATAGAAAACCTCACCGGAATAGCGGAGGGTGATTTTAATAAACAGGCGGTCGGGGAGCTTTTCCTCCAGATGATGACACTGAGTCGGCGATACCAGTATCAGACGATGGCCGGACGCATCGGCCTGATGGATCTTGGGTTTGAGAAAGTGAAGAAACTGGACACGGCTGGTAAAAGAATTGCATTCCAGGGTTTGGAAGGGGCCTACAGCCATGCTGCTGCGCTGCGGTACTTTGGCAAAGAGGCCGATATCCACCATGTCCGCAGGTTTGAAGACTTGATGATAGAGATTAAGGAGGGCAGGGCTGATTACAGCGTGCTTCCGATTGAGAACTCCTCCGCAGGAGCCGTCACGGATAATTATGATCTGCTCTTGAAGTATAACAATTACATAGTGGCGGAGACCTTTGTTCCGGTCAACCACTTCCTGCTCGGTACGCAGGATGCCTCTCTCGGGGATATCCGGCGCGTATATGCCCATCCCCAGGCGCTGATGCAGAGCTCCGGGTTTCTGAACCAGAGGGAGAACTGGCAGCAGCTCAGCATGGAGAACAACGCGGTTGCCGCCAAGAAGATCCGGGATGAGAACGACAGGACCCAGGCCGCGGTGGCAAGTGAGATAGCAGGGGAAATCTACGGTTTAAAACCGCTTGCCGCGTCCATTAACAACAGCAAAGAGAATACAACGCGTTTCCTGATTCTGTCGGCCGAGCCGGTATACAGGGAAGATGCGGAGAAAATCAGCATCTGTTTTGAACTTCCCCACAAGATCGGTACCCTTTACAACATACTGGGGAATTTTATTTTTAATCACGTCAACATGAGGATGATCGAGTCACGTCCGGTTCCAGGGCGTAACTGGGAATACCGTTTTTTCGTCGACATAGAAGGGAATCTGGAGAACCCGGGAGTTATCAATGCGCTTTACGGCATATCGCAGGAAGCGAAGAATATGAGAATTCTCGGTAATTATTGACGGTACGGTATTTACTTCAGCCGGAAAGAGGGCAGCATGGAAGAGATAATGAGGAAAGAAAACGGGAAAATACAGGGGAATCAGATGATTCTCTACAGAAATCTAAAATATCAGAACTTATTTGACGACGTATGCGCACTGCTGGCATCGGACAGGGCTCTTGAGGCTCCCGATGCCTTCGCCTGTGCAAACTGTCTGATAGAACTGGCAGTGACCTATGGTTTTAAAGGAAATCTATGGCACTGCTTTTTGGCATTTTGCATGGCGAACCATGAGAACGCCTACAGCACCTCATGTGAGATTACAGGTCCTGTAAAAGGCACGTTAAATGAGCTGGCGGCCCATGATTTCCGGCTGATGCGGGAACTTTTTTCACGCGATATCGCCGTTCTGGACGAGGGAGACGACGGAATATGGCATCTGATGAAGCGGTATCAGAGTTCATCGGATGAGAGCCGGGTGTTCAACAGGAGAATCCGCGACAGGATTGTGGAGTTGGCTGCAGCGCTTGAAAGCGCAGGCGACGACAGGACGTTCCAGGATACGGTGACCGAGTTTTACAGGGAATTCGGCGTCGGCAAATTCGGCCTGAATAAGGCGTTCCATATCAGTATGAACGAGAACAGCCCCAAAGCGTCGATCGAGCCGATCACCAGGGTAGAGCATATTTATCTTGAGGATCTCGTCGGATACGAGATGCAGAAAGCAAAACTCATCGAAAATACGGAATCATTTATAGAAGGCAGGGCGGCCAACAACGTCCTTTTATTTGGTGACAGCGGTACGGGAAAATCTTCCAGCATCAAGGCGATTCTGAATAAATATTATGACCGGGGATTGCGGATGATAGAAGTATATAAGCATCAGTTCCGCAGCCTGTCGGATGTGCTGGAGCAGATTAAGGACCGGAACTACAAATTTATTATCTATATGGATGACTTGTCCTTTGAGGAATATGAGATAGAGTACAAATATCTGAAAGCGATTATTGAGGGCGGGCTCGGAATTAAACCTCAGAATGTCCTGATATACGCAACCTCCAACAGACGCCATCTGATTCGGGAGAAGTTCAGCGACAAACGTGAGCTGGACGACGATCTGCATGTCAATGACACGGTGCAGGAAAAATTATCCCTCGTGGCCAGGTTTGGAGTGACAATCTATTACGGCTCGCCGGACAAAAAGGAATTCCAGAAGATTGTAAAGGTGCTGGCGGAGAAATACCATGTTAATATGCCGGAGGAAGAATTGTATCTGGAGGCGAATAAATGGGAGCTGAGTCATGGAGGACTGTCCGGCAGGACGGCCGCCCAGTTCATCACTCATTTGCTGGGTAAGTTAAAGCTGGAGGAAAAACAGTATGGCAATTAAAACATTTGCTGCGATTGACGTAGGATCGTTTGAGCTGGAACTTGGAATCTATGAGATTTCAGGCAAATACGGCATCAGGGAAATAGATCACCTGCGCCATGTTCTGGCTTTGGGAAAAGATACCTACAATGACGGTAAGATCACCTACGTTCTGGTGGATGAGATGTGTCAGGTGCTGAAGGAATTCATGGACGTCATGAAGACCTACAGGGTCCAGGATTACCGGGCCTATGCCAGCAGTGCGCTCAGGGAGGCCAGAAACAGCCAGATTGTCCTCGACCAGATCCTGGTCCGGACCGGCGTCAGGGTAATACCGATCAATAACTCGGAGCTCCGCTTTATGACATACAAGGCGGTGGCATCCAAGGACGCGGAGTTCCAGAAGACCGTGCAGACGGGAACTGCGATTGTGGACGTGGGGTTTGGAAGTTCCCAGATTTCC
Source organism: uncultured Clostridium sp. (assembly GCA_958349075.1). Taxonomy (GTDB): domain Bacteria; phylum Bacillota; class Clostridia; order Lachnospirales; family Lachnospiraceae; genus Otoolea. Next base: position 153 of record CATWBR010000433.1, on the reverse strand, counting down.
CTGTTTGACAAGGACTCGCTCGTATCAACGCAGAACCTGATTCTGGGTGTGCTGCGTCTCAGTGAGATGTCCGCCCATTGGAAGGTCAATTACCAGATGATACCGGAGGTGATTGACGAGCTGGTGGACAACGAGCTCTACACATTTAAAAAG
>CATWBR010000432.1 GCA_958349075.1 uncultured Clostridium sp. | reverse complement strand
ATATATAATTCATTTTATTCAAAAAGTACTATCTTAGCATTTCTGCTTTTAGTGATTGCGACAAGCATTATTTTCAAAGATAAAAACTTTTTGACGACGGCCAATGTGTTTAATATTCTTTTAAAGGCGGCGAAAAACGGCGGTTTTCTGGCGCTGGGCATGACATTTGTCATATTGTGCGCGGAGATTGATCTTTCCGTCGGCGCCGTATTTGCTCTCAGCGGAGTGGTAATGGGAATTACCGCGCAGGTCAACCCTGTTTTTGGAATATTCTGCGGCCTGATGGTAGGCGTGGCATCCGGGCTGTTAATTGGACTTATGGTCACCAAAATGAGGATTTCGTCCTGGATTGCTTCCCTGGCCATGCTGTTTGCCCTCCGCGGGGTAATCCTGATTGCAGCCAAAAAATCGGTTGCGATCACGGGCGGTGTGCTCACATTTGCCAATACAAAGATTTTAAAAGGGGTGATACCGGGGATGAACAGCGGTATCTCAATCCTGATTCCCCTGCTGTTTGTCATCACTTTCGTCTGCATGTATATCTCCAGGCACACAAAGTTCGGTATGGGAATGTATGCGGTGGGAGGCAACTGCGAGGCGGCCCGGATGATGGGAATCGATGTGGACCGGATTAAAATCAAGGCATTCGTCTGCTCCGGCTTTATCGCGGCTCTCTCCGGCGTACTCCTGGCGTCCAGCAGCGGCAGCGCGACTCTGAGCGCGGGCAATGTGTACGAGACATATGCGATTGCCATGTGCGCGATCGGCGGAGTGAAGCTGTCCGGAGGGGAAGGGAAATTCTCCGGCGCATTTTTCGGAATTTTGATCTATTTTATAATCAACACCATATTTACATATCTTCCCACCAGTATTTCCGTTCACTGGCAGTCAATCATCATGGGGATGCTGGTGCTGATTTCCGTCGGAGTCCAGTCTGAAGTGTTTCAGACTATCAAAATTAAAAGAAAACAGGTGGGGGAATCATGATTCAACTAATCAGCAGGTGGGGAAAAGAGCTTGACAGAGAAAATATTTTACCGGAATACCCCCGTCCGAATCTTGTGAGAGACAGTTATCTCAATCTGAACGGGGAGTGGGAATACTGCATCAGTGAGTCGGAGACGGTGGATTCTTACGACGGTACGATTCTGGTGCCGTTTTCGCCGGAGACGATGCTGTCGGGTGTGGGGAAAATTCTGATGCCCCACCAGTATCTGCATTACAGAAGGAAATTTACCATCCCGTCCGGTTTTAAGAAGAACAGGGTACTTCTCCATTTCGGCGCCGTCGATCAGGAATGCATCCTGTATGTCAACGGTACGGAAACAGGGGAACATAAGGGCGGCTATCTGCCGTTTTCCTTCGACATAACGGGGAGCATCCGCGAGGGGGAGAATGAAATCGCGCTCCGCGTCACCGACAGGACGGAACGCTCGCCCCATGCACGGGGAAAACAGAAACTTGAGAAAAAAGGAAAATACGGCTCACTTTTTTATACCCCCCAGAGCGGAATCTGGAAAACCGTCTGGATGGAGAGCGTGTATGAGGATTATATCACGGAGATCAAGATCACTCCCCTGTTTGACGAAAGCGCCGTGAAAATCACGGTATTTTCAAACAGGGATGAGGGGAGAAAGAGGGCCAGGATCGAAGTTTACGACGGCGGGACGCCCGTCAAAGAGGCGGAGGCGGACGCAGGACAGGAGACCGTGATTAAGCTCTGCGGTTTCAGGGCGTGGACCCCCGACGATCCCCACCTGTACGATCTGAAAATCAAACTGGGGGAAGATGAGGTAACCTCTTACTTTGGAATGCGTAAAATATCGTCCGGCAGGGATGGGAAGGGGATTCTGAGATTCTTTTTAAACAATAAACCGTATTTTTTTAACGGCATTTTGGATCAGGGATACTGGCCGGAGAGCCTCCTCACCGCGCCCAGCGATGAGGCTCTGAAATACGATATTGTCAAATTGAAGGAGATGGGGTACAACACAATCCGCAAACATGTCAAGATTGAGCCGGAGCGGTTCTACTATCACTGTGACAAAGTCGGAATGATCGTCTGGCAGGATATGCCGAACGGCGGCGGAGAATATAACATGGTCTTCGTCACCCATCTGCCAAACGCATCCGACCGGTTTGCCAGAGGTGTGAGCGATCACCACTACGGTATGTTCCGGCGCAAGGACAGGGAGGGACGTGAGCAGTATTACGCCGATATGGAGGGAATGGTCCGCACCCTGTATAATTATCCCAGCATAGCTGTGTGGGTTCCCTTTAACGAGGGCTGGGGGCAGTTTGACGCCTCAAAAGCGACGGAGAGAATCAGGAAAATCGATGACACCAGGCTGATCAACGAGGCCTGCGGCTGGTTTGACCAGAGGGGCGGGGATATGTACAGCATCCACAATTACGTCCATAAACTGAAGGTAAAGCCGCAGGAGGACCGCACGGTCGCACTGACCGAATACGGAGGATATGCCTATCCCGTGGAGGGACATCTGCCGTGCGAAAAAGAATTCGGCTACCAGCATTACCACTCCTCTGAGGAGCTTACGGAGAATTATAAGCGGCTGTGGGAGGAGGAGATATACCCGAACCTGGAATTCGGCCTGTGCAGCGCCATATACACGCAGACAAGCGACATCGAGGAGGAGATCAACGGGATCATGACATATGACCGCGAGGTTGACAAACTGCAGATAGACAAGGTTCAGAAGCTGAATCAAAAGCTTTACGAGATGTTTGATAAAGTGACAAAAGGAGAGGCGGCAGTACAATAAACTGCCGCTTTTCTTCTCTGCCAAAACCTGCTAACATCCCGAAAAAAATTCCGACAACATTTTGCACAAAAGGCAAGTATCCGTTATAATAGGAATTGCCGCAAAAGGGAAATGTGACAGGAGTCTCCCGATTTTTACCCGGGAGAACACCTATTCTGTATCGGCTTTTTTGTGACATTTCGTGTCGAATTATGCGGTGAGATCGAGTTGAAAGAAAAACGGAGTCGAGTCTATAATCATCATTACCATTTAAATTTTAGGAGGAGAGTATATCATGGCAGAACTTAATATTGCGATTGCGGATGACAACAGGCAGACTTTGGAGATGCTTGGCGAAATACTGGAGAGTGAAAAAGATTATCATGTCGTTGGAAAGGCGGATAATGGTAATGAGGCGTACAATATGATACTGAGAACAAAGCCGGATGTTGTCTTACTGGACATAGTTATGCCGGGTATGGACGGAATCTCGGTTATGGAGAAGGTAAAAAACAACGAAGAATTCAAAGAAAATACATCTTTCATCATGGTAACGGCGGCCAGCAGTGAGAATCTGACAGCAGATGCCTTTAAACTCGGCGCCAGCTATTACATCATGAAGCCTTTCACCAGGGACAGTGTCCTCGATAAACTGAGAAGACTGTCGGGTTACAAAAATAAAACAACAATGCTTGCGGGAAGCAGAAAAGTGAAACCTTATGTAAATAAATCGGATTATATGGAGCAGAATCTGGAGAATGACGTAACTCAGATGCTTCATGAGATTGGCATCCCGGCGCATATCAAAGGTTACCAATATCTGCGGGATGCCATTATTATGTCCGTCAGTGATAAAGAGATGCTGGCGTCGGTGACAAAAATCCTGTATCCGACCATTGCAAAGAAACACCAGACAACGCCAAGCCGTGTGGAGCGGGCGATCAGACATGCGATTGAAGTGGCATGGAGCAGAGGAAAGATGGATACAATCAACGAGCTGTTCGGCTATACGGTGAGCACGGGAAAAGGCAAGCCGACCAACTCGGAATTCATCGCCCTGATTGTGGATAAGATTCGCCTGGACTACCGC
>CATWBR010000431.1 GCA_958349075.1 uncultured Clostridium sp. | reverse complement strand
ATCCGTAAAAGATGAGGCTGGCCGCGAAAAGGACAATATTTTTAGCGTTCCGGCCGGGAACCAGGTAATAAAGAAACGCCGTGGCCGGAAGGAAGAACCAAAGAAATACAAGGGAACTGAATAACATAATAATACCGCCTTTTGTATATTATTCCAGCCTGTCCGTCAGGAGCCATGTCCTGTCAGCAGCCGTTTCCGCTTTTGTCTGCGGTGTCCGCAGAAGGCGCCTGCGCCTTAGCGGCGGCATCAGGGGACGGCATCTTAGCCGGTTTCGGAGGCTTGGGTTTTTCCTTTATATCGAATGCTATCTGCGCTTTAAACAGATCGCCGTCAATATAAATTTCAAAGCAGCCTTTCTGGAGCTCAGTCAGGCTCTTGGCAATGGACAGGCCCAGCCCGCTTCCCTCCGTGGCTCTGGCCACGTCGCCGCGTACAAAGCGTTCCGTAAGCTCATCGCCGCGGATATTCAGAGGATTGGCTGAAATATTTTTAATAGTGAATACAACTTGTGGGGGAAGTATCATTCCCTCCTCGTTAATACGCAGATTGTCTTTCGTGATATCAATATAAATACGGCTGTTTTCCATCGCATACTTAAATGCGTTGTTGTAGAGGTTTTCCAGTACACGCCACAGTCTGCGCCCGTCGGCTTCTATCAGCAGTGTTTCCTCGGGAGCGGTGGTGATGAGCTCCAGATGGCGGCTGGCAAATTTTTCCTCAAATTCCCCGTTCGTCTGGTAGACCAGCTCGATAAAGTCGATATCGCTGATTTCCAGCTTCAGATTTCCGGAACTGGCCTTCGACGCCTCCACCAGATCCTCTGTAAGTGTCTTCAAACGGTTGGACTTCTGTTCCAGAACGTCCAGATAGCGGAGGATTTTTTCGTCCTGGATATTTTCACGCCGTATGAGCCCCACATAATTAATGATAGAGGTCAGGGGCGTCTTGATATCATGGGATACATTGGTAATAAGGTCTGTCTTCAGGCGTTCACTTTTTACCTTCTCCTGAAGCGCGGACTCGAGGCCAAGGCTGATATTGTTGATATTGGCAGCCAGCTCGAATTCCCTGCCGTCAAAATCATCCAGATTGACCTGGTAGCTTGTCTCACCGGCCGCCAGGCGTTCTATGGCTGTGCTGATCATATCGTGTTCCACCGCGTGTTTGAACAGCAGGTAGAAAATCCAGAGGTTGAATGCAACACATGCAAGAATAACCATTCCCGTCAGAACGTAAATTGTAATCTTACTCAGGTAAATTCTGTCCCACAAAAACCATGCAAGGCTGATGAGAGAGGTGTTAATAGCCGCATATGCCAGGAAACTGGCAACCATACGGGCCGTAAAGCTCTGTCCGGTAAAAAAGATGGACATGCGCTCGCTGAAGCGGCAGATAAAACTTCCGGTCCAGATGGTTCCGGCCTTATATCTCCTGAGCAGGCTGAAGAACAGAAGCAGCGCGCCCAGATAGAAGACCGCCGTGTAGAGCACGCGTTCCGACAGCGCCCAGGATTCCTCCGGAAGCACCAAATGGGCAATTCTCACAAGAGCCAGGCGGCAGACTCCGAAGCCGGCTATCGTTAAGAAGGAGAACATGACAATCCCTGTCTCCGTACTTGTCCTGTCGAATCCGTGCAGGGTGATGGTCTTGTCACCGGCATTCTTGTGCCCGGACACCTTGAGCAGGAACAAAAGCGTAAGCAGGGCGATCATCCCTCCCGTCACCAGAAGGACAAATCCGCTGATATAATAGTGCTGCATGCTCCGGAAAGCATCCCTGTTGTTCGAATAGACATCCTGGACCGGATAGGTGGTATCCACCGCGGCCAGCAGGTAGAAAGTATTCGTATCATAAGGATTGTTCGCCGCCAGGGCCGACACGGTATTAAGCGCAATCGATTTCAGGTTTGTATCATAGAATACGGAGTTTCCCGGAAGGTATGCATATTTGCCGTATGTTTTTATCGTGTCGGAGGTCAGATCACGGTCGTTGGCATAGATGGTCGCCCTTTTGGTGCTGGATTCATCGTCGTAATATTCCACTTTAAAGTGCAGGTTGCTGGGACCTGCAAGCAGCCGGTTGTAGGTGGAATAATACTGGTGAAGCATCTCCATGATTTCCAGTGAAATCTCTTCCAGGGAAGCTCTGCGCGTTCCGGGGATAAGGTAACTGTAATGTTTTTCAGGATCGCTGGCCGCCCAGTCGATGTACCCTTCCCGGTTCCTGGCGTCGATAGACGGTGCGGAGACCTTAGTGCACTTAAAATCTTCGTTCAACTGGTAGCCCATGGACTGCAGGTAGGAAATGATATCCGCCAGGGTGAAACTCTCCGTCTCATTCGGGCCGAAGGTTATCTGCAGCATCTTTTTGGAAACGTCGATGGCCCCCCCGCTCTCAAATGTGGAGTTGTATTCAATGTACTGGAAAATGTCATTTAAATCACGGTTAAACTGTTTTGTGAATTCATCGGTATCCTCATAAGCCGTATTCTGGACACGCGTGATGCCGACGCCAAAGTTGTCATTCAGATACATGGTGCCGATGCCCGCGAACATAACAGTCAGGAAAATGAGGTGCAGGGCGCTGGCGATAAGCTTCTGGGCCTGCATGGATAATCGCGAATATTTCATATTATTTATCACCTGTCTATTGCTTCTCGATCTTATAGCCGACGCCCCATACTACCTTGAGGTAACGCGGCTCCCTGGGGTTAATCTCAATTTTCTCACGAATATGGCGGATATGGACAGCTACCGTATTGTCGGCTCCAATAGCCTCCTCATTCCAGATTTCTTCATAAATCTGGTCGATGGAAAAGACCTTTCCCGCATTCCTGACGAGCAGAAGCAGAATATTGTATTCGATCGGGGTCAGCTTAATCAGATCACCGTCCACTGTCACTTCCTTATTTTCATCATTAATCAACAGACCGCCGCATTTGAAAATATGGCCGCCGGCCTGGGTGTTCATATTGCCGAGCTGGGTATAACGGCGAAGCTGGGATTTCACCCTTGCCACCAGTTCCAGCGGGTTAAACGGTTTTGTGATGTAGTCGTCGGCCCCGATGTTGAGTCCCAGAATCTTGTCGGCGTCCTCAGACTTGGCGGACAGGATAATAATCGGGATACTGCTGGTTTCACGCACCTTAAGAGTCGTCCGGATTCCATCCAGGCCCGGCATCATCACATCTATAATCATCAGGTTTACATTGTGGGACTGCAAAAGCTCCAGTGCCTCGAACCCGTCGTAGGCCTTAATAACCTCAAAACCTTCCCCGGTGAGGTAAATGTCGATCGCTTCCACAATTTGTTTATCATCATCACAGACAAGAATACTCTGCATAAGTAAACCTCCTTCTCCATTCTCATTATCGGTATAAAAGCACAGTTTTTTTCATTATACAACGAAAACGGTTAAAAAGGGTATTACTTTTTCTTAAGCTTTTCTCGGGGATGGGGATTTGGTTGAGATGTGAGGACGCCTCTGTAAGATGGCGGACGGGGGAGTGGGAGGTTGTATATGAGTCTTCAGTCCCGGTGGTTGGTTATGGTGAGGGGGAATCCGGAGAAAAAAATTCCTTCGGGGACACGCTCCCGCTTGTGAAGCGCACAGCGGATGCTAAGCTCGAAAGAACCTCGCTAAGCACCGGCGGGCTTCAAGGTCTCCCTTCGGAAAGTTTTTCTCCTCCTTCCCCGGGCAGGTTGTCGACGGGACTGAAGACTCAGGGAAAGTGTTGCCCCGTCCGCTGGCTTCAGGGGCTGATTGTCTCTTTCGTCAAGTGCGGAGTAAGGTCTTGTCGCGGTCATTATGTTATCGTGAACCTTTTACCTTGAGGTATTTCGGGTTGGATTCAGAGATAATATAAAGC
>CATWBR010000430.1 GCA_958349075.1 uncultured Clostridium sp. | reverse complement strand
CCTCATTTTCCACTCCCCTAATGTAATGACAGGGTCGCCACATAATCCCCATTCTTATATACCTTCGCCGCAAACTGCTCCTCCGTCACCGTCTCCAGCTCCATCCACAGTTCTTCGGCTGCCAGCATAATATGAGAAAGCATAATTCCGATGCTGAAATCCTTCATGGACTCCGCCGCATTCAGGGCAAACCTGCTCTTCCTGGCAAAGACATAAATCCTGTCTGCATACACGATGAAACGCCACGGCTGGGCATTAAAGGCGGACGGCGCCAGACGGGCGGCCTTAAGTACCGTCTTAATCTGTTCTCCGGCCTCCTCCTTGAAGACGCAGAGTTCGTTTAACGGCAGTCTCTTGGCAAGAGGACTTTCCCTGTAAAGTTTTCCCTCGGGCCAGCCGAAGGCAACGAGCATCACGAGACGTTTTCCGTTCTTAATCGGCTGTTTCAGCCGGCTTCCGCCCAGGTAACACGTTCCCAGACCCTTGACCGTCATATAAAGAATTAACTGTTCCATTATATAACCGCCGTTTCTTTCATAGCCGTCTTCCTGTTCGGAGTAAAAAGCCAGGTAATAAGGCGCGTCTGCTTTCCACAGACCCTTGACCTCTGCTTTCTTTTTCGTATTGTCAAGAATCTCCAGCTCTGTCCGAATCCTATCATTCAGTCTGGAGGTTTTTTCAAAGTATGCAAGAATCTGCGCCTGCAGCCTCTCCGGAACTTCCCGGTCCGCATATTTTCTAACGGAATGTCTGCTTCCGATTGCCTCGTACAGGTTCATCCTGGTCTCCCCCTTTTTCTATCGCCGAAGTCAGAGCCGGCGTCCGGTCCCATTCCTGTTCCGCTAAGGATGCTTCAAAGGATTAGGACAAAGAACTAGATAAGCCCCGACACAAGAGGCACCACAAGCACGGTAAGGAGTCCGGCCACCGCGATGGCCAGGCTGCCCATGGCGCCCTCTATTTCTCCCAGTTCCAAAGCCCTGGCGGTTCCGATGGCGTGGGCTGCTGTCCCAAGCGCCAGGCCTTTTGCCATAGGCTCTTCAATCTTAAATATTCCAAACAGCCAGTCCGCAATAATATTCCCCAGTATTCCTGTGATTATTATGCTGACGATTGTAAGTGTCACAATGCCTCCCGCTTCCTCACTGACGCCCATGCCGATTGCCGTTGTGATGGACTTTGGAAGCAGGGATACGTAATGGGTGTGCTCCAGGCCAAATGCCCTTGCCATGACAAAGATACTGCCGGCACTGCCGATCACTCCCGTCACAATTGCCGCCGCAACGGCCACCAGGTTCTTCTTAAGAAGCTCAAGCTGCCTGTAAAGCGGAATGGCAAGACAAACGGTAGCCGGTGTGAGCAGATAGCTCAAAAAGCCCGCTCCTTTATTATATTCCTCATAGTTTATATGAAATACCGATAAAAATGCAATTACAAGGATAATTGCAACCAGCAAAGGGTTCAGGATGGCAAGTCCCGTCTTTTTCCTCAGCCACACTCCGAAAAGGTAGGCTCCCACGCTGATCAGCATTCCGAAATAAAGTGACGATTCGACTAACTGATTCATGAGCGTTATTCCTTTCCCTTTCTATTTCCTGTACCCCGTATTATGCGCTGGGCCATTCTGCCCGTCACCGCCATTACAAATATGGTGGAAACTACCGATATCACGGTGAGCGGTATCAGGATGTCCTTCACCTCCTGCACACTGTTTAAAAGACCGGCGCCTGCCGGGATAAACATAAGCGGCATCGTATCCAGGAAAAAATCTCCGACTCCCGACACATCCTCCACCTTCAGCGTCCCGGCACACAGCAGGACCAGAAGGATAAAAAGGCCGTATACGCCGGCCGGCACCGGGAGCGGAAGCAGGTGATTCAAGATTTCTCCCACCATCGTTATGCCGAAAATAATTGTAGCTTCTTTCAGGTACTTCATTCTGTCATATCTCCTCTCGTCTGAACGTTTTAATTCTATCACTCCATTTTTTATAGGACAATATGAAAAGTACAATAAATTCAGAGAAAATTTGTTGAAAATTTTGCCTTTTATGTACTATACTTAATAAAACAAGACATAACAGGAGATATGATATGCAGATTATTAAAACAGACAGGCTCACCGTGCAGCAGGAAAAAGAAATCGGACATCTTCTGGATGAATGCCGCTCCCTTCATCCTCTAAGAATCAGCTTTCCATTTAAGGACGGCTCCGTATTCTTTCTGGCTTATGAAGAATGCGCATCTTCTGTTCCGGTCCTGGTCTGTGCTCTCGCACTTATTATGCCCGAAACAGACGGTTTTGATGAGACTGCCGAATGTCTGGCTTTCACCCATCCGTCTTTCAGAAAAAAAGGATACTTTTCCGCTGTTTTTGACGAAGCCGGAGCAGAATTCGAAGAGACCAGCCTTCTGATTCCGGTTGACGGGCAGGATCCCGCCGTTGTCCCCGTTCTGGAAACAATCGGTGCAGAATACGACTCCTGCGAATACAGGATGGAACTTTGTCTCTCCTGTCCGTGCCCCCAAAAAGGCCTGGTACCTTCCGGCAGGCTGCTTGTCTGCCGTTCTGTCGAAAACCTCGATTCCACCGTCTCCTACTCGTTCTCACTGGCGGCGGATGAATCCCATCCCATTGCCGCCTGCCGGACGGCCTCCTTCGGCGCCAATGTCTGTCTCTTCGCCTTTCTGGTTGAGGAGGACTTTCGCGGCCGGGGCCTGGGAGAGGAAGCGCTTCTATCTGTTATCGAAATTCTGCGCAGCCGGGGGAACGCCGTTCTCTTCCTCCACGTATCGGGCGATAACGATGCTGCCGTGAATCTTTATAAAAAGACAGGATTCCGGATTACCGAAACCCTGTCCTATTATCTGTATTGATAGCGGTGTCCTGCGGCCGGGGCACACAGGCTGCTGCATATCATCTCTGGATGATGATTCCCTTTTCCTCGATCCGCTGTCTGACTTCCAGCATCTTCCAGTCCGTTTCCGCAATGATCTCGGCACAGTTTCTAAGCTCCTGTCCAATCTCTGCCGCGTCCTCTTCCTCCAGATCCTTCTTGTACTTAAGCTGGTGATCCAGGCTGGCCCAGAAATCCATGGCAATCGTCCTGATCTGTACTTCCACCCGTATCTGCTTCTTGCTGTCCGAAAAGAAAACAGGCACTTCGATAATCATATGATAGCTCCTGTATCCGTTCTCCTTCGGACACCGGATATAATCCTTGATGGCGATCACCTTCACATCATCCTGGCGCGCCAGCATCTTACTAATCTCGTAGATATCATCAATAAAGGAACAGATCACACGGATTCCCGCAATGTCATCCAGGTTCTGCATCATCGACTCCACAGATACCGGGAGTCCCCTTCTCTGCAGCTTCTCAATAATACTGTGCGGTTTCTTCACGCGTGACTTAATCATCTCTATCGGATTTCTGGAATTCCTGACGGAAAGTTCGTCATTGAGAACCTCCAGCTTTGTCTTCACCTCTCTGATCGCACAGGTATACTGCATCATGCATTCCTGGAACTGTTTCGCCACACCGATTAAAGTGTCCGGAACTTCGAATTCCTTCGGCGCATTCACGGCAAACTGGGTCAGTTCGCTGTTTGGATTCAAGTTAATATTCATTGTCAACACCCCAATAGTTTTTCATGGTCGTAATCTTATTTCATTATACCCGAAAGCAGTCGCATAAACAATGAAAGAATCCTTAAATTTTCCTAAAAACCTTCCCTGTTCATTTACAAATATGAGGTCTCTGTGGTATGCTCAAAACAGAAGTTTTGCTCGTGCAATACCTCTCAAGTGTTCAAAAATATATTAATACATATTTTAATTGTCAATTGTCAATTATCAATTAACTAAATGGCTCGTAATATTTACA
>CATWBR010000429.1 GCA_958349075.1 uncultured Clostridium sp. | reverse complement strand
ACGCGACCTCTGCGTCCCGAACGCAGCGCTCTACCAAACTGAGCCACGCCTCGATGTCGTTTAATGGCGAGCGAGTTATATCATACCACCATTTTGCAGAAAAAGCAAGAAAAAAAGCAAAAAAAATAAATATTTTTTTTCGGTCCGTCCATACTAACAATGAGGTGAATAAGATGGATGAGAAAATGAGCTGGAAACAAAGTGAAGATTTACAGAAAAAAAAGAACCTGGAAAAGTTCAACAGCATTACCCAGAAGGTAAAACCGGAGAACCAGAATCAGACCCACAATGTGCGTAAAGAAGCCGTGGATACGAAAATGAGACAGGTATAAGAAGCTGAAAGCGTCCGAAAGGGCGCTTTCTTTTTAGGCAGCTTCCCCATTCCGAATGAATAAGATACAGCGGCATATCCTTTAATAACAAAGAGAAGAGGATATGGTGACATGAGCCATAAACTTTTTAACAAATATCTCATTCTGTTCGATACGGGAGGGCTTTTGTATGTGCTCCTGGAGCTGCTGTGGAGAGGCTGGTCCCACTGGAGTATGTTTATCCTGGGTGGAATCTGTTTTATCGCACTGGGGCTGATCAATGAAGTCTTTTCCTGGGATATGCCTCTGTGGAAGCAAATGCTGGCAGGAGCATGCATTGTGACGGCACTAGAATTTATAACCGGGTGTATTGTGAATCTGTGGCTTGGATGGGATGTGTGGGATTACAGCAAGATGCCCGGCAATATACTGGGCCAGGTTTGCCCGCAGTTTTTTATGGTGTGGATTTTTGTGAGCTTAGGAGGAATTGTACTCGATGACTGGCTCAGATACAGGTGGTTTGGAGAGGTGTTTCCCCATTACAGGCTGATGTAGGAAGGGGTATTTGCAGGTGTCTTCCCGGGGAAGCCGTTATTATTATCAACTGGGAGGAATACTGCAGATGTATGTCCCAATATAGCTGCCCTCTTTTTACCACCATCTGCTTTATCAGGAAGCGGGAGAGGAGACGGTGAGTTCGCTTCCGTCGCTTGTAATGGTGACGGTGCCTGATTCATCCGTACGCAGAACTGAAATATCATGTTTTTCAAGGCGTTCCAGTACGTCTTTGCCCGGATGGCCGTAGGAATTATTGCGGCCGCAGCTGATAACCGCAATGGACGGGTTCACCCTGTCTAACAGTTCGTCACCGGTGGAAGTGGGAGAGCCGTGATGACCGACGCAAAGCACATCCGCCGACAGATCGGGCCAGTATTCCGTCATCTCTTTTTCACTTTCTTTTTCTGCATCGCCCATGATTAGGAATGAAGTATCACCATAGACGAGACGAATTGCTATGGAATAATTATTTACATCGTCATACCGGTCTGAGAGCGGTGCCAGGATTTCAAAATATCCGCCTCCCAGGGGATACTGTTCACCCGGCGCCGGATGTTTAATTTCCTTTCCAAGCTCCTTTACTATGTTTAAAAATGAACCGTATATTTTTGTCTCGGTTTCGTAATCCGGCCCCAGGATTAGAGCCGTATTAAAAACATGGAGAGCTCCCACAAGTCCGTTTAAGTGATCTGCATCATAATGGGATGCAACCAGATAATCCAGGTCTGTGACTCCCTTGTCCTTCAGGCAGGCGACTACAAAGGAGGAGGCCGTCCTGTCTCCGCCGTCATACAGCATAAAATGCCCGTCTGCATTAACCAGGACGGACAGTCCCTGCCCTACATCCAGAAAATTCACTTCCAGGCGGGCGTCATCCGGAAGCGCACCGTAGCTGCCGGCGGAACTGCTGTCGGCACCGGTTCCATAGCCGGACGAGCCGCCGATATCATGGGAACCGGCCGGCTCAGAGTCTAAGCTGGTTCCGGGAAGTCCGTCCTTAAGATAACCGGAGGCTGCGTCGGAAACAGCTTCGGAGACTGCCGTGTAGGCACTTCTGAAATCAGAATCCTGGTTGAGCGCCCCGGTAAGCCTGCCGGAAATGGAATCCGGCAGCAGGCCGAGGATACAGAGCAGCCCGATGATGGTAAACACTGCCGCCTTAATGTTTTTTCTGCCGTTATGTTTCTTTTTCGTCATTTGTGTTCTCCTGTGATGTCATCTTTATAGTAAGCCGTATCAGTATAAACGATTTACAGGTAGCTGTAAACCTTTCTGTACTTCAAGGTCAGCGCCGCAGCCAGAAGGCAGGCGAGAGCTTCGGCGGCCGGGGTGGCATACCAGACTCCCGAGATCCCGAAGAGGAAGGAAAAAAGCAGGATAGCCGATACCAGCAGAACAAGCGTCCTCATAAAAGAGAGGACGGCCGACAGGGTGCCGTTGCCGAAAGAGGTAAAGAGCGCAGATGTAAAGATGCTGAACCCTTTAAACAGGTAGCTCAGGGCAAAAATGCGCAGTCCCGTCCGTGCCAGTTCGTATACCGTGCTTCCGGCAGGCGAGAAAACAGCGGCGAGCTGGTCGGCAAAGAGAACGGTCCCCACCGTCATGGTAATGCCGACGCCGGTACAGAAATAAAAACTCAGCCGGAACAGCTTCTTAAGCCTTGTGTGCTCACCCTTGCCGTAATTATAACTGAAGAGCGGAGCAACACCGATGGAATAGCCGAGGTTTATGGCGATAAGCACAAAGTCAAGGTACAGAAGGATGGATATGGCGGCAACACCGTCCGGTCCCACCAGCCGCATCATAATGATGTTGAATAACAGCGTTGTGACGCTGGTAGACAGATTGCTGACCATCTCTGAAGAGCCGTTAGTCATTGCCCGGATCAGGTTTGGGATGGAAACCGTCGGCTTTACAAAGTGCAGGGGAGCCTCCTTATGACGGGCAAAATAATACAGCCCGAATACGGCGGCGATGAAATAACCGATACCCGTTGCTATGGCGGCGCCGGCCACTCCCATATGGCAGACCGCGATAAAAAAGTAATCAAGAAACACATTGGCGAGTCCGCTTGCCAGTGTTACAAGAAGTCCGATACCCGGCTTCCCGTTTGCAACGAATAGGCTTTGAAACTGTACCTGCAGCAGGCTGAAGGGCAGAAACAGGATAATAGGAAGCGCATAATCGCGGCAATAATCAAAAATGGCGTCATTGGCTCCCAGCAGATGGATGATCTGGCCGAGGAAGAGATAGGAGATCACAGAAAAAGCGATGCCCAGCCCGATTGTAAACAGGATAATAAAGGTCACAATCCGGTTTGCCTCCTGCTGCCGTCCTTCCCCCAGCTTCCTTGAAACAATGGCGGTGGTTCCCGTTCCGAACATCGTCCCCAGACCTACTACTACACTGATTAGCGGGTAGATAATATTGACGGCGGAAAACGCGTTGGTATTGACGAGACGCGATACGAAAATTCCGTCAACAATGGTATAGAGTGACATTACGACCATCATAAAAATGGATGGCAGGGTAAATTTTAAGATTGATTTCAGGGTGATTTCCCTGTTCAGTTCATTATTCATCAGTTAATTTCCTCCAGTTATATCCGGAAATGGTCTCCAGGATATCTCCAAACAGACCCAGTTGTTCTTCCGTATATTTGTTTCTAAGCTCGGCTTCCGCTTTCTGGAAGATCCGGTCATAATTCTTCATAAGTTCACCCGTTTCAGGGCTGAGTTTTAAGTAATACACCCGTTTATCGAATGTACTCTGCTCCTTTTGAACGATATTCTGCCTCACCAGCTCATTAATCTTAATGGTGACGGCCGACTTTGTTATATGCAGCATCTCGGCCAGCCTGCTGACCGTGCAGTTCTCCGTCTGTTCAATCACATTGATATAGAGAAGGCTGTTGTAGGAAAGGCCGTTAAAATAATCGCTTCCGTTCATCAGCTGCAGCTCATACAGGGCCATATGATAATAAAAGCTGTTCATTTTTTCCGTGATTCCCATTTTCCACACTC
>CATWBR010000428.1 GCA_958349075.1 uncultured Clostridium sp. | reverse complement strand
CAAATACGCTTCAGACTGATGAAGATGGCCATATAAGTCTGATTCCAGGCCCTTTAAGTTTTAACAGTAACATGTATAACAAAACACTATTTGAAGAGAATGGCTGGACCGTTCCGGCAAACTATGATGAGTTACTGGCACTGTGTGAGAAAATTGACAAAACCGGCATCCGGGGGCTCCGAAATGTTTACTTTGATTCGGGCGCTCAGAGTTATCAGATATATAATTACTGTGTCACGTCAGCTCTGAATACACTTACGCAGGTAGAGGGGCAGAATTGGCACAATAAACTTATGGCTGGTGAAAATGTATCTCTGGAACCAATGGAGACTGCATTTGAGAGTATGCAGAGCATGATGGAGGCTGGAATGATTCGGGTGGAGGACCTTGAGTTTTCAGATACTATGAGGCTGGAGGCATTGCTTAACAGGGAAGTTGCAATTAGCGAAGGTGAGGTTGACCACATTCAAAAACTGAACAATGTTGGAGCGGATCAGTTTGGTTTCATGCCCCATTTCAGTAGAACAGACGGACAGGGGTGGCTGCTGAATCAGGGGTTTTATTTCGGTGTCAATAAGAAACTCCAGCAGCCGGAACAGGAGAAGACATTGGAAGCAGTAATGGAAATTATGAACTTTATTGCTTCCGAGGAAGGCCAGAATATTCTGATTAAGGATAATTTAGGTATGATAGCGGCAACCAGGGGAGCAGAAATCCCGGACAATCCCATACTGGAACAAATACGCACACAGATTGAGAGCGGACACTATGTAATGAGACCTGGTTATGATATGTTCACATCTGTTCTGGAAACAGAAGTTGCGGCATTCATACGCAAAGAAACAGACAGCCAATCGATTTTGGATAAATGCAGAATTATTTTAGAGCAGGTAGAGCAGGCGCCTCAGGCATTTGGGGAGGCCACAGAGGATTTCACGGTTCTGCAAACAGGCTGTTTAAAAGCTGATTCCATACACGCCTCCACAGGTACGGACATTGCTCTGGTGGGAATGTCGGAGGTGAACTGTTATGATCCTGTCGGAGGAACGCGCGCAAAACTTTACAAGGGTTCTGTAACGGAGGACGATATAACCCGTATTGCTCAGATAATAATGGATACCCCTGTTATGTGCTGGAGTTCAACTGTCACTGGTGAGGAGCTGCTGTCACTTCTGGAATACGGCGCTACATCGGTAGAAGAACAGGAGAATGGTGCTGTTAGCCATTATCACCCGTTTGCAGTTTCCGGCCTGGAGCTTTCCTATGATCTGGATGAAGAGGAAGGTAAACGGGTTACCGATGTCAAGCTTAGTGATGGCAGGAAACTGGAATCAGATGCCATATACACCGTTTCATATCTGGCGGGAGCTTTTCCTGAGTCAGTGCTAAAAGGAACCAATACAGGAGTTACGGTGACTGACGCTTTAAGGAATTATATAATAGAAAAAAAGGAAATTACACCTAATACAAAACGTATCCGTTTCAAATAAAAGCTGTGATACAGCAGCAAGAAGAAATGAACCCAACGTTCCTGATTTAGTACTTTGTCTAGACATTCAATCATAAACTGACACCGTACTACGGGTTCGGACTGATTAAAGAAAAGAGGAAAATGATATGTCATTTGATACGAAAATTGGCTTTATCGGCTTCGGCAACATGGCCCAGGCCATCGCGGACGGCCTGTTATGCAGGAATGTAACCGCCCCCTCACAGATTTACGCCTGTGCCGCCAATTGGGAAAAGCTGTGCCGCAACGCTGAAAAGAGAGGGGTTGTCCCCTGCCGGACTTCCCGGGAAACGGTTGAACATTCGGACATTGTAGTTCTGGCCGTCAAGCCCCATATGATCCCGGAAGTGGCCGGGTCTGTCAAAGAAATCCTGAAGGGGAAGATCGTCCTCTCCGTGGCCGCAGGATACCCGTTTGAAAAGTATGAGGAAATCCTGCTGCCGGGAACCCATCATTTAAGCACGATTCCCAACACCCCCGTCGCGATCGGGGAGGGCATCTTTATCTGTGAAAAACGCCATTCCCTGACCGTTTACGAACTGGATCTGGTACAGGAACTTTTCTCCCGCATTGCCCTGATGCAGTTTGTTGAGACAAGCCAGCTCTCCATTGCCGGAACCGTCAGCGGATGCGGCCCGGCTTTTGCCAGCATGTTTATGGAGGCTCTGGCCGATGCCGCAGTGATGCACGGGCTCGCAAGGGCCGATGCTTACAGCCTGGCCGCCCAGATGATCGCAGGAACGGGTAAACTCCAGTTAGAAACGGGAGAACATCCGGGAGCCATGAAGGATGCCGTCTGCTCCCCCGGCGGAACCACCATCCGTGGGGTTGCCGCCCTGGAGCGCAGCGGTCTCCGTGCCGCCGTAATCGATGCCATTGATGCCATTGAAGGTCCCGTAACACAGTAATCAGACAAGGCATATGATTTTTGCCCATCCGGCCCTATTATTCTACTTCCATCAATGTGCCGATAAAGATGGGCAGCCTTGTCTCACAGTCAATAATCAAATAAACAAAAGGACGGTCGAGGCAGACTTTTTTCCCCTCTTCAGGCTCTAATTCGGCGGCTGCAGCGACGGTTGCCATTACAACGGCTGCCGCGCCGGCCTTTGTACTCTTTTCATCCAGGGCAAAAAACGTTTGATGAAGCACATCTGTTACTGCACCTTTTTGGTTCATTCCTTCATCCTGTTGGATCATTCCCGATAAATCTGCTATGTCCATAAAAATATCATTCATCCCCATTTCCATGAGAACCCCCTTCAGCGCCCCCTTATACCCGGATTCAAACCGGGGGATCGCAGCGCTGACAGAGGTACTCTGCCCATGATCCAGAATATCCAGCAGACGCTCCCCAGTGAGGGATGAAACATAATCTGCCACAGATACACCGGGCTTTGGCAACAATGCAGCAAATGCATACTTCCGATCGGCATAATACTTGATAAAACCTTCTGTTTCTCCGTCCTCCAGATACAGCTCTTCCGTGGAATACATCATTTTAACATCCTGTTTTGTCCCTCTCTCCGTGGTGAACACACCATTTTTCACCTGGTTGTCCAGGAAAATTTCCTCCCATTCCGAATCAAAGGCAAGGGCGTTTACCAGGTAAATGTCGGCTTCTTCGCCGTCATCTTCATCGAGGATATTCGTTATCATACCATCGGTCTTTTCGCTGACCCAAAGATTGATATCATGGGCTATCGGTTCTTTTAGAGGAACTTTGTAAATATTTCCGTTATAGTAATCTGCATTTAACTGTAAGAAATCCTGTTTAAGCGTAAACGTACCATCATCTATGAACCAGATGGAGTCAGCGATCTTCAGTTTATATTTCTCTCCGTCAGGAAGGCTTTTCATATAAGCAGACAGATAGCCGTTCAGATCTCCTATTGGCATTCCGAAAGCTTCCTCCATCTGCGAGAGCGAATTCCCACGCGCCCCGTTTGCGGTCATTGCAAGAGCGCAGAGTACCGACAGGGGGGATATTAAGGTACTTTCCCCGTTGCGCTGGCTCCTCTGGAATAATTGCACACCAAACTCCGCCACCGCAGTCCGCTGCCCACCGTCAAGCGCAATATCAGTATCGACGGTATTAGCCCGGATTCCTTTCATCATATCCTCAGACTGAATCTTTTCCTGCCCGCCGCAGCCCGTAAGGGAGATCGGGGTTGAGAGTACAAGAGTGAGGCACAGCAGAGCCGCCGTTATTCGTTTTTTTACTCCCCTTCTCTTTGCGATTCGATTTTTCATCCTGATTTCCTCCTCATTTACTGTAAAACCGTACTGGAAACTTGATTTTCTCAGCCTACCGGCCATGCAAAAAAAATCAGCCGTTATCTTATCCGATAATTTCATTATACAAAAAAACAGGGGGCATATCCACTCTCCGGCTCCAAAAT
>CATWBR010000427.1 GCA_958349075.1 uncultured Clostridium sp. | reverse complement strand
ATTGTATGATTGTGTTTAAATTCCCGTATAATATAAAGAAAACAGAAGAAACGTGGAGAAATGAATTGAAAATAAAAGATAAAATTAAAAAGAAATTAAAACCCGGTAAAAGAGCGGAGATAAAAAACGCCGGACCGGAAAAAAGAAGAGGCGGCGAGCGGAAGGAAAAGACGGGGAATAAGAGGGACAGCTACGAAAAAACGGCTGTACGTGACTCGTTTGTACCGGAGGATGCGGAAGAATTTGAGAGAAGGAAACAGGTGATCCTGGATCTGACGAACGACAGGAATTATGTGCCTATGAAAGTGAAGGAGCTGGCAATTCTTTTAGACATCCCCAAAGAAAAAAGAAGAGAACTGAAAGCGGTGCTGGATGTCCTGTTAAAGGAAGGGAAGCTGAGCCTTTCCTCCAAAGGAAAGCTGGGCAAGCCTGAGACTTTTGCTATAACGGGCAGTTTCAGCGGGCATCCGAAGGGATTCGGCTTTGTGACGGTGGAGGGAAGAGAGAGTGACGTATTCATCCCTGGGGATCGGACAAGGGGAGCCATGCACGGCGACAGGGTCCAGATTGTCATAGAGGAAGCGGAGGGCGGCAGGCGCGCGGAGGGCTGTGTGATCCGGGTCCTGGAGCATGCCAACGAGAGCCTGGTGGGAACCTATGAAAAGAGTAAGGGATTTGGTTTCGTGATACCGGATAACCAGAAAATTTCAAAAGATATCTTTATTCCGCAGGGCAGTGATTCGGGCGCCGTCACGGGACATAAAGTGGTGGTGAAAATTAAGGAATACGGCGACGATAAGGGAAAGAAACCGGAAGGTGTCATTACCGAGATCCTGGGACATATCAACGATCCGGGAATTGATATTCTCTCCATCGTCCGTGCATATGATTTACCGGAGGAGTTTCCGGAACAGGTGATGGAACAGCTCAAGTCGATCCCCGATGGAGTGCTGCCGGAGGAGCTTTTGGTCAGAAAGGATTTAAGAGCCTTAAAGACCGTCACAATCGACGGTGAGGAGGCGAAGGATCTGGACGATGCGATTACCCTTGTTAAGACGGAAAACGGGTATGAACTGGGAGTTCATATTGCCGATGTCAGCCACTATGTCAGGGAACATACTCCACTGGACATGGAGGCCCTGAAGAGGGGAACGAGCGTCTATCTGACAGATCGCGTTATTCCGATGCTGCCGCACAAGCTTTCCAACGGCATCTGTTCCCTGAATCAGGGGGAGGACCGCCTGGCTTTAAGCTGTCTGATGGAAATAGACGATAAGGGTATGGTAGTCGGTCACGAGGTGGCAGAGACCGTAATCCGCGTAGACCGGCGTATGACCTATACGGCTGTTAATGCCGTTATCACGGATCGCAATCCGGAGGTGATGGAAGAGTACAGGGAATTTGTCGGGATGTTTGACCTGATGAAGGAGCTGGCCGATATTCTGAGAAGCAGGCGCCACAGCCGTGGCTCCATTGATTTTGACTTCCCGGAGAGTAAGATTATCCTGGATGAGAACGGACGCCCTATAGAAATAAAGCCATATGAGCGCAATGCGGCCACCCGCCTGATTGAAGATTTCATGCTTTTAGCCAATGAGACGATAGCCGAAGACTATTTCTGGCAGGAGGTGCCGTTCCTTTACAGGACCCACGATAAGCCCGATGAGGAAAAAATGAAAAAACTGGGCACTTTCATCAACAATTTCGGATATATACTCCGTATGCCGAATGGGGAAGTGCATCCCAAGGAAGTCCAGAAGCTGCTTGACAAGGTGGAAAATACACCGGAAGAAGCGCTTATCAGCCGCCTGACACTCCGTTCCATGAGGCAGGCAAAATATACGACCCTGAATTCCGGCCACTTTGGCCTGGCGGCAAAATACTACACGCATTTTACGTCCCCCATCAGAAGGTATCCTGACTTGCAGATTCATAGGATTATCAAGGAATGCCTGTGCGGGAAGTTGGACGACAGAAGGGTTTCCCACTACGAGAAAATTCTTCCCGAGGTGGCGGTCAAAACTTCGGCGCTTGAGAGAAGGGCGGATGAAGCGGAGCGGGAGACCGATAAGATGAAAAAAGTCCAGTACATGGAACAGTTTATCGGACAGGAGTTTGACGGAGTTATTTCCGGCGTGACAAACTGGGGATTCTATGTGGAACTGCCGAGCACCGTGGAGGGGCTTGTGCATATCAACGAGCTGCGTGACGATTATTACCTGTTTGACGAGCTTCATTATGAACTGATCGGGGAGATGACGAGAAAGACGTATAAACTGGGTCAGCCGATCCGGGTGCAGGTTACTGGCTGCGACCGGTTTGCAAAGACCATCGACTTTATTCCGGCAGGCAATGTGAATACGGCGAAGTAGGGGAACGCCGGCTTCACTGCCGAAAGACCGGGTAAAACAGGAGGATAACAAAAATAATATGGGCAAAGAGAGCATTAAGATGATTGCCAACAACAAGAAGGCATATCATGATTATTTTATCGATGAAAAGTATGAAGCAGGGATAGAGCTTTACGGGACAGAGGTAAAATCGCTGCGTATGGGGAAATGCAGCATCAAGGAGTCCTTTATCAAGGTGGAAAACAATCAGGTCTATGTATATGGAATGCATATCAGCCCTTATGAGAAGGGGAATATTTTTAACAAAGATCCGCTGCGCACCAGAAAGCTTCTGCTCCATAAGCTGGAAATCAGGAAAATGCAGTCAAAGATTAAGGAAAAGGGTTATACCCTGGTTCCCCTGCAGGTATACTTTAAGGGCAGCCTTGTGAAAGTGGAGGTAGGCCTGGCAAGAGGTAAGAAACTTTACGACAAGCGGGACGATATCGCCAAGAAGGACGCAAAACGTGAAATTGAGAGGGAATTTAAGGCAAGAAATAACTAAACGACCCCATTGACAGACGT
The DNA here is from genome assembly GCA_958349075.1 of uncultured Clostridium sp. GTDB lineage: Bacteria > Bacillota > Clostridia > Lachnospirales > Lachnospiraceae > Otoolea. Next base: position 1,005 of record CATWBR010000427.1, on the reverse strand, counting down.
TTTGGAACATGATAAGATAATGGAGCATAAAACCCGTTAAAGGGGCAGTACCGGTTTCGACAGGGATCATGCAGCTGGTGAAGCTATCCGCATGCGATGCGTTAAATGGCAAACTTAAAATTAAACGCTAACAATAATAAATTAGCTTACGCAGCCTAATTCGGCTGTTGTCAGCCTTAGAGCACTCACACTTTAAGAATCTGGCATCGACTATGTGAGAAACGATAACGGGAGGGTTCCGGACCGTTAGACGTATTAGGATCTACTGAAGTCCTGAGGATGTTCGCTTCCGCAGGATAGAGGGAATGTCAAAGAACGGACTACGATAGTAGAAGAACAGGGAATTGGTTTTTGGACACGGGTTCAACTCCCGTCTGCTCCATGCGAAAAGCACCGTATTTACGGTGCTTTTTTTGCGCCGTGTTGCATTTCGTGTTGCATATACTCCAACAGGGCGTCAAACCAACCATCAGGATTGCTCGTCTGAAGGATTTTTATTATGTCATTTGGAAGCGGTTCTTGAGACTTTTTTGCTTCTGGGTTTATGATGCCCGCAAAATAATTATCTACAATATTGTCTGCTGCAGCTCGTTCTTCGGAGAAGGTATGCGTATAAACATCTTTCATTATTTTGTCGGTTTTCCATCCTCCGCGCTCTTGAGCATATTTGTCTGGTATTTTTAACATAGCCATAATCGAGGCGTTTTCATGTCTTAGGTCATGAAATGTCATGTGGGGCAAGTTGTTTTCCTCAAGAATTCGGCACCATCTTTTATAAATTGTGCTACTCGGCATTGGCACAATTATGTCGCCGTCCACTTGCTCAATCAACTCTGCAATATATGGCGGTATTCTGTGTCTCCGATTACGATAGTAATTCTTCGCATTTTCTTTTCTTAATGGTCCCTCGTTCAGTGATACAACAACTTCTGTAATAGTGATATAGTTCCCGTAAATACTCTTTGATTTAGTCAGACCCTTGATTTCTGACATTGTAAATGACAA
>CATWBR010000426.1 GCA_958349075.1 uncultured Clostridium sp. | reverse complement strand
ATTATAGACTGTGATAAAAGAACAAAAATGGTGATGGAAAAATATGATGAAGAAAAGAATGTATGCTATGATATCGTTGGTAGTGCTCACACTGCTCGGTGGTATTGCAGGATGTAACAATAGAGAAAAGACGGTGCCAAAGCCGGAATCGCCGGTGGTGATTACCCTCTGGCATTCTTATAATGCCGTGGCAAAGCTCCAGTTTGACAAACTGGTCCAGGAGTTCAATGATACGGTCGGGATGGAGAAGGACATAATCGTAGACGCCAAAGGATATGGCTCCAGCGATGAGCTGGAGGAGGTTCTGTATGCATCCGCTAACCGCATGATCGGATCGGAACCCCTTCCGGATTTATTTGCGTCCTATCCGGACAGCGCCTACAGGCTGGATAAGTTGGCGCCGTTAGTCCCTTTGGAACGGTATTTTACGGCAGAAGAGCTTCAGAAGTACCAGCCGGGGTTTCTGGAAGAGGGCGTGTGGGATGAAGAAGGACACCATAAGATGATCCCCGTGGCTAAGTCGACGGAACTTTTATATCTCAATAAGACCGGCTGGGAGAGCTTTTCGGCGGAGACCGGAGCGTCGAAAGATCAGCTTGGAACCTGGGAAGGCCTGGCGGAAGTTGCGGAGCTTTACTACGGATGGTCGGGAGGAAAACCGTTCCTCGGTATGAATTATTACAATGATTTTTCAGTCATGGCAGCGGCACAGCTCGGAGAGACGATTTACAGTGACAGCGGCCAATTCGTATTTTCCCGGGAGGCGGCCCGCAAAGCATGGGAAGCTTATTATGTGCCCCATGTGATGGGATGGTATGAGAGCCGGGAATACAATCAGGACGGTGTTAAGAGCGGAAAGCTGATGGCCTATATCGGTTCATCGGCCGGAGCCGGTTTTTTCCCGGAAGAAATTATAGAGAATGAGGAGAAGTCCTACCCGATCGAGTGCGAATGTTTCCCATACCCTACGTTTGACGGAGGAGCCGGGTATATGACGCAGAGAGGGGCGGATATGGGCGTCTTTGCCTCCAATGGGATACGGGAGGAAGCGGCCTGTGAATTCCTTAAGTGGTTCACGGCGCCGGAACAGAATATACGATTTGCGGTAGCCACCGGATATCTGCCTGTGGAAGAAAAAGCGCTGGAATCCGTTCCGGAGCTTTTAAATCACGTTGACAGGACAAACAACGCGGAGGCGATCGGCTGCAGCATCCGCGTATTTCTGGAAGCCAGAAGGCAGAGGCCGTTTTATATCAAAAGGGCATTTGAAGGCTCGTATGATAAGAATAAGTTTTTTGCAGAGTCACTTGAAAATAAAACCGTCGAGGCTCAGGATGTAATGAAGAGACGGATCGGGAACGGGGAAATAAAGGAAGATGTGCAGTCGGATCTGCTGTCGGATGACTCTTTTAACCGGTGGTATGATTCTCTTATTAAAGAAATGGCTGGTATAACAGATGGGGAAAAAGATTAGGAGCAGGAACATTGCATTTAATTTGGCAGTGGTATTTGTCTGTTTTGCCGTATTCCAAAGTGTTTTGCTGACCGGCATCATGGTTGGCAGCGGTGTTCTGAGAAGGGCAAAGCAGAATGAGTACAGAATTTTTTCCGAGAAGGTAAACGGACAGAAGAATAACCTGGAAAATGAGATGGAGAATATCTGGACGAATTTCGATTATGATACGGAACGGATGAGCCGTTATTTCGAGAGCATGGATAATCCCGACATATCAGGGCGGGAAAATGAGGTACTGGAAGATCTGGCTCCAACGGTTCTGGATGCGCTCTATCATACAAAGACCACGGGAGCGTTCCTGATACTGCCGGACGAGGGGAAGACGGATAATTCTTTGGCCGCGCTCTATTTCCGGAATAATAACCCGGAGAAGGCGGGGGAGGACAATACCAACGTTTATATGCTGACGGGTCCCTGGAATGTGGCTGAGACAATGGAGATTGCGACAACTGCAAACTGGAGTTTCCGTCTGGACTTAAATGACGGCAACAGAGATTTTTTTGATAAACCGTATGAAGCAGCAATAAAATACGGGCGTTCGGGGTGGCTGGGATACTGGAGCCTGCCCTTTCGGGTAAATCCGCAGGATGAGGAGGTTATCACGTATTCCATGCCCCTGTTCGGCGACGACGGCAGAGTGGCGGCGGTGTTCGGGGTTGAGATTTCGGTAAATTATATGTACAGCTTCCTGCCGGCAAAGGAGCTGCAGTCCAGCGGTTCTTACGGTTATGCCATTGCAACCGGTTCGATGGAGGATGGACTGGAACTCTCCGTCACCCATGGCGCCGTACAAAAAAGGATGCTGGAAGAAGGCCGACCGCTTGAACTGGAATGCCTGGATGAGCAGAACGGCATATACCGTCTTTTAAATCACAACAGCAATCATGAGATATATGCCTGTGTCAGCCGGATGGGAATGTATTATCACAATACGCCTTTCGAGAATGAGGGCTGGTACCTGATGGGTATGATGGAGGAGCCCGTCCTGCTTTATTTTCCGAATAAGATAGAAAAGATACTGGTATATGCCCTTGTGATGTCGGCGGCGATCGGACTTATCATCGCGGTGTTCGTCAGCATGTGGTTTACAAGGCATGCAAAACTGATGGAGCTTTCGGAGCTTCCTCTGGGAGTCTTTGAGATACGTTCCCATTCGGGAGGTGTGTTTATGACGAGCCAGATTCCGGGACTCCTTGGACTGACCAGGGAGCAGGAACGAAATTTCACCAGGGATAAGACAAAGTTCGCGGAATTCTTAAAGAGCCTTGAACGTTCCGGGGAAGGGGAAATCTTCAAGGTAGATAACAAGGACGGCAGCCGGTGGCTCAAGGTTACACGCAGGAGTTCGGACAGCGCGGTCCGGTGTGTAGTGGAAGATGTGACGGATGAGGTTCTCCAGACAAAAGCGCTTAAGGTGGAGCGTGACAGAGACGGGCTGACGGGAGTTAAAAACAGGCTGGCCTTTGAAAAGAAGATGGAACACATCCGGGACAATTTTGACGGCACCGGGAAAATAGGATTTGTCATGTGTGATTTAAACGATCTGAAATGCGTTAATGACAGATACGGCCACGATATGGGTGACGAATATATCCGTATGGCGGCCAAATCAATCCAGGAGGCGTTCCCCACCGGGCGGGTTTACAGGATAGGCGGAGATGAATTTGCAGTATACCTGAAGGAAAGTGATGCCGCAGAGGCAGTGGAGGGAATCGGAGCGATTAAGAAGGCAATGGAAGAATACAGCCGGACCAGGCAGTTCAATGCGTCCGTCGCGACCGGATACGCCTTTTACACTCCGGGACGCGATATGGGGCCGAAGGACGTACTGTCCAGGGCGGATGCCTATATGTATCGGAATAAAAGAAGGATAAAGGGAAAAGTGCAGCGGTAAGATCTGCTTCGTCCGCCGTCTTACGGAGCGGCCCAGCATTTCAATTTCTCAATTTCTCAATTTTAAAAATCTCCTTGACAAACTTGAGGAAATATGGTATTTTATTTTAGTGTTAACTGCCGAAGACAGCAGGTGCCGTGAGGCATAAGGTAAAAACGCCTGCCGAGGGAACATACCATATTAAATGTGTAAGTTTGCGCCTCTTTGTCTTCACGGATGAAGAGGCTTTTTTATTGGTTCTCGATGAAGAGCCCGCAAAGCGGACTTTTTGTTGTTTGATACCGGTGGGATGCAGCAGCATTGCCACGGGCCATCAAAGAACGTTTACCAGGCGGTTATATTAAATAATACAGGAGGTAAACCATTCATGGCAAAAGTTGAATTAAAACAGCCGGTTGTAGCTGAGATTTCTGAATTATTCAACGGCGCTAAGACAGCAGTAGTCGTTGACTACCGTGGTCTGACTGTAGAGCAGGATACACAGCTCCGCAAACAGTTAAGGGAAGCAGGCGTTTCTTATAAAG
>CATWBR010000425.1 GCA_958349075.1 uncultured Clostridium sp. | reverse complement strand
GTTGTGCTTTTTCTCTTTAATTCTTTTCCATCAAAGTCAGGCCCTCAGATATCTGTGCTATCAATTCTGTTGCTTCTGACTGACAGGTATGCCCCTTTATTTTATACGGCAAGGAAGGAAGTTGGCTATTTTATAGCTATTGTCAATGATTGCATTGATTCCATAGAAAATTTCAATCTCAAAGCACAGCAAAAGATGGTAGAATAATGATAGATTTTCTACAGATTGGAGTTCCTGCCTTGAATAAACTGATGATCCAGATGGAGGGCATTGTAAAACGGTTCGGCTCCATCACAGCTCTTGATAACATGAATTTTCATGCCTACGGCGGAGAGATTACAGCCATTGTCGGCGACAATGGTTCCGGAAAAAGCACGCTGATTCAGATCCTCACCGGATGCCTGAAGCCGGATCAGGGTGTCATCCAGATTAAAGACCGTGTATTTCATTCTCTTACCGCAAAGGAGGCAATGGAGCAGGGAATTACAGCCGTCTATCAGGATCTGGCCCTTGACAACTGCAAGGATTGCGCCGGCAATCTTTTTTTAGGACGTGAGCTTCTGCATTTCGGTATTTTTCTTGATCACAGAGCCATGTATCAGGAAACAGAAAAGCTTCTGAGACAGTTCCATATCCGTATTCCGGATATCCGGCAGCCGGTAGAGAAAATGTCAGGTGGGCAACGCCAGGCCGTCGCCATTGCGCGGGCCGTCTATCAGAATGGCGATATTATGATTTTTGATGAACCTACCTCGGCAATGGGAATGAAGGAGACGGAACGGATTATGAATCTGTTTCGCACCTTAAAGAAACAGGGAAAAACCATTATCCTGATCAGCCACAACTTGTTTCAGGTCTATGACATTTCCGACCGGATATGCGTAATCAAAAACGGCAGACAGGTGGATTTCTTCCTGACAAGGGACAGTTCCCCGGAACAGCTGTACCAGTCGATTATTGAAAGGGAAGAACAGGCGGATGATGAAAAAATGGATGAGTAAATACTCGCAGCAGCTTTTTCTGTCTGCTGTGCTGCTTATTATCTGCGCGGTTCTTGCAGGAAAAAGCGAATACTTCTTTACATGGAAAAATATACGAAATATCCTGGAGGCAGCCAGTTACCGGATGATTCTGGCAGTCGGCATGACCTTTGTCATTGCATCCGGAGTAATGGATCTGTCCGCCGGTTCCATTGTGTCTCTCTGCGGAGTCCTGACAGCGCTGGCTCTCCATGGGGGAATTGAAATTTGGGCGGCTGTCCTCACAGGCATTGCGGCAGGAGGCCTGATGGGGGCTTTAAATGGCGCCCTCATTCACTGTACGGGAATTAATTTTTTCGTACTCACCCTGGCCTCCGGCGGTATGCTCCGCGGAATTTCCCTGATGATTACGGACGGAAAACCCATTACCAAGTTTGGAAAGGCTTTTATGCAGTTGGGAATCGGCCGCATCGGGGAATTCCAGTTTCCGGTGCTTTTCGCCCTGACACTGATTCTTCTGTCCTCTCCCCTGATGTTTCATGTAAAATGGGGAAATTACGTACAGGCCCTGGGCGGCAGTGAGACGGCGCTGAAGCGGTCGGGAGTGCGGACCGGCTTCTACCGCATATCCGTTCACGTTTTTTTAGGTATTACGGCGGCCGTCACAGCAGTGATTATCACAGCACGCCTGAATTCTGCTGAGCCAAACGCCGGCATGAACATGGAGCTGGACGCCATCACGGCAGTGATTATGGGAGGCACGCCGATCCGCGGCGGAAACGCCAGCATTGCCGGAACTGTCCTGGCTGTGCTGATATTGGGAATTATCAGAAACGGGCTGACGCTTTTAAGCGTGTCCTCTGATTTCCAGCAATGGGTCACAGGCTTTCTGTTGCTGGCGTCTGTACTTATTTCAGAGATTAGAGTCTGGAATACAAGGGCTTTAATAAAATAGTAACTATTTATTATTAAAATTCAAAAAGGTTAAGGAGGTTATCATGAGAAAATTTATTACAGGCTTATTGGCAGCCGGATGTATAGCAGCGGTATTAACCGGATGCAGCAGCTCAGGCGGCGCAAAGGAAACGTCTGCTCCGGAAACATCTGCGGCAGCTGCGAAGGAAACAGAATCAGAGCCCGCCAAGGAGGCTGTTTCTGCTACCGTTGCTGAGACTGAATCAGCTGACAAGGCCGGGCTGCTGCTGGCTGATGTGGAAAAGAGGATGAACGAGGCTCTGGGAGAGCTCCCCAAAAGCGGCCAGGGCGAAAAGATAGGTGTTCTTATCAGCTCCACCTCCAATGAGTTCTGGGGAACCATGAAGACACGCTACGAGGAAGCGGCAGAGGATCTCGGAATTGAGATAAGGGTATTTGAGGCAGATGCCGAAGATGACACCCAGGGCCAGTTAGACGCCTTAAACACCATGGTTACAATGGGTTTTGACGCCATTATCCTGTCTCCTATTGACGGAACGAATCTGATTCCGGGCATCGTAGCTGCCAATGAGGCAGAGATACCTGTCATAAATCTTGGACCCGGCGTAGACGCAGAAGCCCTGGCTGACGCAGGCGGTCATCTGGACGGTAAAATCACTGTAAATTTTGAGGAGCAGGGCAGCACTGTAGCCAATGACATGATTTCCAGAATGGAGGATGGTGGAAAGGTTGCCATTCTAGCAGGGCTGGAAGGAGCAGGACAGAGTGTTGGAAGGACAAATGGAGCCAAAACTGTTTTCGAGAACACAGAAGGCGTGGAGTTGGTAGCTGCGCAGGCCTGTGACTGGGATACAGAAAAAGCCTACGAGGCCACTAAGGACATTCTCACAGCGCACCCGGATCTGAAGGGAATCTTTGCCTGCAACGACAACATGGCGTTAGCTGCTGTTCAGGCTCTTCAGGAAATGGGCAATAAGGATGTTATGGTTTACGGCGTAGACTACACCACTGACGCAAAGGCAGCCATTGAGGACGGAACCATGATGGGAAGCATGACCTACTCCAGCGCTATTTACACAAAGGCGGCTGAGGAGATGGCTATGCTCATCGTCCAGGGAAAAACCTTTAAAGATCCGGTTTACCTGCCTTTGACACTTGTCACTCAGGACAATGTCGCTGATTTTGAAGGCTGGAAATAAAAATGAAATACTTAATTGAAACAGCGCTTCTGACTCACGGTCTGCGCTCTCTGACAAATAATTACCTCCTTGAAAACTGGACGCTTCCAGAGGCCCTTATTGCCTGGATTTACAAAGGAGAAATCAAAATCGGAACCATCACTAAGTATCTCTCCTTCCGGACAGAGGCTCAATCCGCCATAAGAATTGATTGCAGTATCCTGGAGAATGCTCTTAAAAACGGAGTCTCCGGCGCGCTCACTGCCTCCGGAACCATGGCGGTATGCAAAAAGCTCGGTATCCCGGCTGCGGTTACCTGCGGCATGGGCGGTATCGGAGAGATCAAGGGTGAGGAGCTTTGCCCAGATCTCCCCGCTTTAGCTGAAATCCCTATCATTCTGATATCCACCGGGCCCAAGGATATGCTGGAACGGAAAGCCACAGTATCCTGGCTCACCTCCCACGGTGTCCAGGTCATCGGAGCGAACCGCGGCTTCTGTACAGGATATTTGTTTCACGGCGAGCCTGTAAAACTCCAGGGAGTGCTCAGATCTGCCGGCTGCCGGACAAAGGCAGGAATGCCGGAGGGGGAGCTTTGCCCCCCGCTTCTGATTATTAATGAAATCCCGGAAAAACTGAGGGTGTCTGACCGTCAGATCCTGACAGAGGCCATCATAGAAGGAAAACGGGCGGAACAGGAGGGCCGATACTACCATCCGGCCGCCAACGGCAAAATAGATGAGATGACAAACGGATATTCCTCCGAAATTCAGCTGGCATCCCTTCTGGACAATGCGCGGCTGGCAGGACAGATAGAATCAAGCAGGTAAAAAATGTCCGGAATTATAA
>CATWBR010000424.1 GCA_958349075.1 uncultured Clostridium sp. | reverse complement strand
TCTATATACTATCCTATGTAAAAAATGAAATTATGTGCATCTATCTGCTTATTACCTGGTGTACTGACATGTTCACGTTTGAATAGGCAGTGCTGTTGATTTGAATATGAACATGTCAGTACACTGGTTTGTATGTATCATCTGCCGCGTTACTGCTCCAGCTTAATCTGGTTCGATACGCTCAGCACGAGCCCCATCTCCAGCATCAGAAACAGGACCGATGTGCCTCCGTAACTGATAAAGGGAAGTGTAACTCCCGTGTTGGGAATGGAATTGGTAACTACGGCAATATTCAGGATAACCTGAATGGCGATGTGGGACATCACTCCCACTACGATCATGGCGCCCAGAAGATCCGGCGCATTGCCTGCAATCACCATAAAACGGTAAATCATAAACATGAAGATCAGAATCAGGGAGATAGCTCCAAAAAGCCCCAGCTCCTCACAAATGATAGAAAAAATCATGTCGTTCTGCGCCTCGGGCACAAAACCAAGTTTCTGAAGGCTCTCTCCCAGCCCTTTTCCAAAGAGGCCTCCGGAGCCAATCGCGTACAGTCCCTGCAATACCTGGTATCCGCCTGACCGTGAATACATAATCGGGTTCTTCCACACATTGATTCGGCCCAACTGGTAATCCTTCAGGATATGCATATTCACCAGAATATGCCCAATGTACGGAGCCGCCGCCAGAAGCCCGACTCCCGTCCCGATACAGGCGAAGAACGGCCACTTAATCTTGCAGGCCACAAACATCATGACAAACACGATGCCGCAGATAATGATTCCCGAACTCAGGTTGTTTGCCGTAACAAGCAGGGCTAACGGGAGTGAAAAACCGACGAGCACGAGGGCCGGCCTCGGTTTGTTGATTCTCGTTCCCAGTTCGGCTATAAAAACAGCCACAAAGAGTATCAGGGAAATCTTTACCAGCTCCGTTGGCTGGAACTGCAGGATACTCGGTCCCAATTTCAGCCACCTCTTCTTTCCGTGGGAAGCCACGCCGAGAGGGCTGAACATTGTGAGCAGCATCGTAATCCATGACAGGGCATAGCCCAGAATGGCAAATCTGGCGAACCAGTGGTAATCAATCTTGGAGACCATGTACATGGCCACAAAGCTTCCGCCTGCAATTGCCGCCTGCCTGATCGCAAAGTATGCAGGGTTATCGTAGTCCAACTGTGCCTTGTAGGAGCTGGCGCTGTAAATCATCACAAGTCCGAACGCAGTCAGGAAAATAATTGTAAACAGCAGACTGTAATCGTAAAAGCGATGCGCTTTCTTTTTCTTCTTTTTCCCCGTACCAGGCATTATTCCACTCCTCATCCCTAAGGTACGCCAAAACCATTATTCCCTATGAGATAACGTCGGTTACAGGCTCCTTACATATTCTTTAAACTTGGTTCCCCGCTCCTCAAAGTTCTTAAACTGTCCCCAGCTTGCACAGGCGGGAGAAAGGAGCACGTTGTCGCCCGGATTCGCATAGGATGCACATACCTGGACTGCCTCCAGCAGATCCTCCGCATACATGATATCCGTAAATCCATGACGTTTTGCACATTCTGCAATCTTATCCCTGGTCTGCCCGATCAGTACGAGATACCGCACTTTTCCGTCAAAGCTTTCAATCCACTCGTCGAATTCCGAATGTTTATCATAGCCGCCCGCAATTAAAATGGTCGGTCCCGGCATTGCCTTGATTGCCTGCATGGCGGCATCCGGGTTCGTACCCTTGGAGTCATTATAATATTTTACGCCGAAGCGCTCCGTTACATACTCAATTCTGTGTTCAACCGCCTCAAAATTCTTTATTACTTCCTGAATTTTCTCCAGCGGAACGCCCATATTCATGCTGATGGCAACCGCCGCCATCACATTCTCATGGTTATGACGGCCCAGGAGCTTCAGATCACGGATATCCACAATCTCCACCACTTTGCTTCCGTCATTATAAACAATCTTTCCGTCGTCCAGATAGTATCCCTTCTTCAGGGTCTGGCGGCTGGAAAAATATACCACATTAATTTTAAGCGTCTCACCGAACTCTCTCAGCACGGAGTCCTCATAGTTGAGGACGCATGTATCGCCCTCTTTCTGGTTCTTTGTAATGCCTTCTTTGACTTCAATGTAGCACTCCATTGTTTTATGGCGGTCCAGATGATCCGGTGTAATATTCAGAATGGCGCTGACATTGGGGCGGAAATCCATAATCGTCTCAAGCTGGAAACTGGATACCTCAGCTACGGTCACGGAATCCTCCATCGTCTCAAGCGCATGCGCCGTATACGGTTCTCCGATATTGCCCACAACAAAAACGCTCTCATAGAAAGATTTCATAATCTCCCCTGTCAGAGCCGTCGTCGTCGTCTTTCCGTTGGTTCCGGTAATTGCGGCCAGTTTGCCCTTTGCACAGTGGAACGCAAGCTGGATCTCACTCCAGATTGGCACGCCCGCCTCGTCCAAGACAGCCACAAACGGGGCGTCCATCGGAATTCCGGGGCTGATGACCGAAAGTTCAACTCCCAGCAGATCCGTTCTCTTCAGTTCTCCGAGAACCACCGTCACTTTTGCGTCCTCATCGAAATTCTTCTTAATCTTCTCTGCATCCAGCTTTTCATTTCCATCATAAAGAACTACTTCCCCGCCCTTGGCAAGAAGAAGTTTTGCGGCTGCAATACCGCTGATTCCTGTTCCTGCTACTAATACTTTTTGACTCATCGTCCATTCCTCCTATAATCCTAAGTAAGCTACAAGGCAAAGGATTGCCGTTATAATCGAAAATACAGCCACGACCCTCGTCTCCGACCAGCCGCAAAGCTCAAAGTGGTGATGGATCGGGGCCATCTTGAAAATACGTTTTCCGCCGGATTTTTTAAAATAGGTCACCTGGATGATGACCGACAGAACCTCTACCAGATAAATCAGGCCCACGACGGCGATAAAGAGAGGCATCTGCATCATAAACGCACTGGACGCCACAAAGCCTCCCAGAGCCAGGGAACCGGTGTCACCCATAAACACCCTGGCCGGATATACGTTGAACAGCAGGAAGCCTAAAAGGCTGCCTACTACGGCGCCTGTAATCGGGCTGATTCCACTGTTCTCACCGATGGCTACAATTGTAAAGAAGGTAGCCACCAGAATCGTCACACTGGTACAAAGGCCGTCCAGACCGTCGGTAAAATTCACACCGTTATCCGTTCCAAGGACGATAAAGAAAAGGGCCGGAACAAAAAGCCAGACCGGCATCTCCAGAACTTTCCCCGTGAAAGGAATGAGCATTCCCGTTCCAATCTCGTCGGATGTAATAATATAATACGCGAAAATACCCGTAATAATAATCTGGCCTATCAGTTTCTGCCCCGGATTAAGCCCTTCCGAGCGCTTCATGACAATCTTGATATAATCGTCCAGAAAACCTATCACGCCGAAACCGGCCGTGACAAAAAGAACGGGGATAATCTTCGGATAATCCTTCAGATAGAGCAGGGAAGTTATGATAATGCTTGAAAGAATTACCAGTCCTCCCATCGTCGGAGTCCCCTGTTTTTTTAAATGGGCCTGCGGTCCGTCATCCCTGACCTGCTGCCCAAATTTCAGCTTGTGAAGAAACGGTATCACGATTGGACACAGAATCGCGCTGATTACAAATGCGATAATTACCGCCAGTATTGTCTCATTAACCATGTCACACCTCTAATTCTTATGTAGCCTCTGCCTTGTATTTTTCTATTATTCAAAATTTACTACATACGAAAATAGTATACGTCTTTTTAATGGAATAATCAACCTTTTTCCGTGTGGTCCGCCTGGTCCGCCTTGTAGTTGAGATGCGGGGCGGCTCTGTAGGATGGCAGACGGGGTGAAGGGATTTGGTTTGTTGGGTCTTCAGTCCCGGTTGGGTGGGAGTCGCGGGTGGGGAATTCGGGGAAAAAAATTCCTGCGGGGACTCGCTCCCGCTTGTGGAATG
>CATWBR010000423.1 GCA_958349075.1 uncultured Clostridium sp. | reverse complement strand
GCCTTTCCTCTTAGAATTTTTTCCTTCCATCCAACAGGAGGTTTGACTTTTGTCCAAATGCCTTATATAATATATAAGCTGTAGTTTTACGGCACAATCAGGCAGCCAGTGCCTGAAGGAGGAAATTATGATAATCGAATACTGGAGTAAAGTCAAATCCTTTGTAAAGTGGTTGATCCCATTTTGCGTAGCTTTATTTTTGCTGCTTGGCTGCAGTCCTGTTCAGACACAGGAAAGTCAGGCGGACAAGCCGGTAAACCAGGAGCAGGTGGAGGGAATACAGTCCTCTGCTCTGCCGGTTGAGGAGAACGGCAGTTATACCAGTAAGGAGGATGTGGCTCTCTATATTCATATTTATGGAAAGCTGCCTGAGAATTTTATTACGAAAAAAGAAGCAGAGGCAGCCGGATGGGTAAGCCGGGAAGGCAATCTGTCGGATGTAGCTTCCGGAAAGAGTATCGGGGGAAGCCCTTTCGGCAATTATGAGGGCAGTCTTCCGGACAAGGACGGCCGGAAGTGGTATGAATGCGATATTAATTATGAGGGCGGATTCCGCGGGGCGGAACGCCTTGTTTATTCCAATGACGGTCTGATTTATTATACGGCCGACCACTATAAAACATTTGAGCAGCTTTATTGACGGCAAAAGCCCCGGAACTGCTTATAATTTAGAAAAGTACAGGAGGAGACGAAATATGAGACTTTTACTTCTGGATATGAATAAGATGGAAAATGAAGAAGCTGTCCACAACTATCTGATGGAGCAGCTTGAATTTCCGGAGTATTATGGAAAGAATCTGGACGCTCTGTCTGATATGCTGACGGATGGTCTGATGGAAAATATATGTGTGGAAATGGTGCGGTGTACGGAGCTTAATACTCCGCTGAAGGAATTTGAGCCGAAACTTGAGAAGGTTTTTGAGAATGCGGCCCAGACTGTTGAAGAGAAGGACGGGAAGTTCTATGCAGTATTTGCAGATTTTGAACCCCTGGATTCCTCATCCATGTGGTAATGACACGGCGGAAGAATTTATCCGGATACCGTTTGAAATAATCCGTTCCGCCAGGCGCACGATTGCGCTTCAAATTGCACAGGACGGGCATGTTGTTATGAGACTGCCCCGAAGAGTGCCGGAAAAAGAAGCGCTGGACTTTGCAATGCGCAATGAGGCATGGATTGGAAGAAATTACCGGAAGGTGACGGAACTTAAAAGGGAACGGCCGGTATACGGCGAAGAGGAGATACGTGCCCATATAGAGAAGCTGCGCCCGGTGCTGGAACACCGGGTTTCTTATTATGCATCCCTCATGGGTGTAGATTATGGAAGGATTACAATCCGTAATCAGAAGACGAGATGGGGAAGCTGCAGTTCGGCCGGTAACCTGAACTTTAACTGGCGGCTTGTCCTCCTTTCAGAGGAACTGCTCGACTATGTGGTAGTGCATGAACTCGCTCACCGGCTGGAGATGAACCATTCGGCTGCTTTCTGGAAGATCGTGGCGCGTATACTCCCCGATTATAAGGAGAGAAGGAAAATCCTGAAGGAGTACAGAATATAGAACAGAACCAGAAAACGCAGCACAGCAAGAAAATCGCGGCAGAGATATCTAATTATTTTAATAAATGATTAGAACGGACAACCGCACGAAAGTGATGCAGGGAAACGGCCGGCGGCCGGAAATAACAGGCTGGGCAGCCGAGGCTGTCAATGCAATGAACGAAAGAACAAGAAGAGAATAATCACGCAAAAGACAAGTGAAGCAGTACACAGACGAAAGGCAGAGAAGACAGATGGCAGAAGAAATCTGGATGGTACAGACGAAAAAAGCTGATTTTAACGGGATTGCAAAGCAGTTTGGCATCGATCCGGTTACGGCCAGGATTATCAGAAACCGGGGAATTGAAGGGGAAAATAATATCAACCGGTATCTGAACGGAACAATGGATGCACTTTATGACCCCAGGCTTATGAAGGATATGGATAAGGCTGTCGATATTCTCAAAGAGAAGATAAACAGTAAAAAGAAGATACGTATTGTAGGCGACTACGATATAGACGGAGTCTGCTCCACTTACATATTATATAATGCATTTCTGCGCCTTGGCGCTCCGGTGGATTATGATATCCCGGACCGTATCAGGGACGGATATGGAATTAATGTATCGATAATAGAAAAAGCGGCGGAGCAGGGAATTGATACGATTCTCACCTGTGACAATGGGATCTCCGCCTTTTCCCAGATTGAACTGGCAAATCAGAAAGGAATGACCGTGATTGTCACGGATCACCACGAGGTGCCCCTGGGGGACGACGGGGAGATCCTGCCTCCGGCCGATGCGGTGATCGATCCGAAACGGGCGGAATGCAATTATCCATTTCCGGAGATTTGCGGGGCGGTAGTTGCCTGGAAGCTGGTTCAAGTGCTCTACGAGGAGTGCGGCGTACCGCAGAAAGAATGGGAGGAGCTTCTGGAATTTGCTGCCATCGCCACGGTCGGGGATGTCATGCGTCTTCAGGATGAAAACAGGATTATAGTAAAATATGGCCTTAGAAGAATGGAGCAGACAAGGAGCATCGGACTTCGGAAACTGGCCGGAAAAAATAATCTGGATTTATCCCAGATCACCGCATACCATATTGGTTTTGTAATTGGCCCCTGCCTGAATGCGGGGGGGAGGCTGCAGACGGCTAAACTGGCACTGTCTCTGCTGCTTTCCCAGGACGAGGACGAGGCGGATCGCCTGGCGGTCGAGTTAAAAGAACTCAATGATATGCGTAAAGATATGACGGAGCAGGGGACTGAAGCGGCAAAAGTCATGGTGGATTCCTGTTATATGCAGGATCAGGTTCTGGTTGTATACCTTCCAGAGTGCCATGAATCATTGGCGGGAATTATAGCAGGACGCCTGAGAGAACATTACCAGAAACCCTCCATTGTCCTGACACAGGGAGAGGAGGCGGTTAAAGGTTCCGGACGCTCCATAGAAAGCTACCATATGTTCCAGAAACTGTCGGAGGTGAAAGAGCTGATGCTGAAATTCGGAGGTCATCCGATGGCAGCAGGACTTTCCCTGGAAGAGCAGAACATAGAGGAGTTCAGAAAACGGCTGAATGAAAATTCCGGGCTTTGCGAGGAAGATTTTAAAGCAAGAGTATGGATCGACGTTCCCATGCCTGTGGATTATATGACAGAGCGCCTGATAAGGGAATTCCGCTGTCTCGAACCCTTCGGGCAGGGCAATGAAAAGCCGATGTTCGCCCAGAAAAACCTGAGAGTCAGAAACGCCAGGGTGATCGGAAGAAACAGGAATGTGGTGAAACTGACCCTGGAGGAAGCCAACGGTTTTGCAATGGAGGCCATTTATTTTGGGGATGGCGCTGCCTTCGAAGAGGAGAGGAACGGGCGCAGAGGCATGGACATCGTTTACTATCCGGAGATTAACGAATATAACGGAAATAAGACACTCCAGGCAGTGGTGAGAAGGTATAAATTCCACTGACCGGGACTTAAGGACAGGGAGATAAGGCTATGATAGAGCGTAAAAATGTTATGCCGGTCAATTTCCTGAAGAAAGAAAATTTTACCGGCAGTGATACCGGAATGCGGTACCGTATGGAAAAATCGACTAAAGAGGAAGAAACTGTCCTGAAAGTAACGGCCTGGCCGGAGCCTTACGGATACGACGCCACGCCGGAGGAGCAGAAGACGAGCGAGTATTTTCCCTTTACCGAGGAGGGAATTGTGAGCGGAGTTGAATGGTTGAACGCCCGGCACGAAAAATACCAATAGACTCCCGCCGGGCAGGGATGGTATAATGCGCATACCGGTTTCTGCATTTACTGCAGAAATCCGGGCGCTAAGTTCCGTCGGAGACTCATATTCACGATGTGAATATGGTATAATGTGCACAAAGTGGACATTATACCTGCGCATACCGGTTTCTGCATTCACTGCAGAAATCCGGGC
>CATWBR010000422.1 GCA_958349075.1 uncultured Clostridium sp. | reverse complement strand
ATCCCTGCCTTCAAAAAGGATTTCGCCTCCCGTGGGTTCCAGCAGTTTTAAGACCAGTCTTCCGGTCGTCGATTTGCCGCAGCCCGACTCTCCGACTACACCCAGGGTTTCTCCCTTGTTGATGGAAAAGGATATATCATCTACCGCATGAAGCAGTCCGCTTTTTACCTTAAAGTGTTTTTTTAAATTTCTTACTTCCAATAATTTTTCCGTCATGCCTCTACCTCTGCTACCGATTCATTGTACAGGAAACATTTTACCCGATGATTCTCATTGAGCCTTACATCCGACGGAATCCGGTTCTCACACTCAGGACATTTTAAGTTACACCTGGGATGGAACGTGCAGCCGGAAGGCAGGTTTGTCGGATCCGGCATCAGGCCCTTGATCGGAGACAGCCTCTCTACATCCTCCTCCAGATCCGGTATGGAACCAAACAGTCCCCTGGTATAGGGATGCTTCGGATTTTCAAACAACTCTTCCAGTGTTGCACTCTCTACAATCTCTCCCGCATACATGATAGCGACCTTATCGCACACCTCCGCTACAACGCCTAAGTCATGTGTGATGAGGAGCATGGAAGTATTCAATTCGTTCTTTAATTTTTTCATCATCTCCAGCACCTGAGCCTGAATCGTTACGTCCAGGGCTGTTGTGGGCTCGTCCGCTATAAGTAACTGTGGGTTGCAGGCCAGGGCCATCGCTATGATTACTCTCTGCTTCATCCCGCCTGAAAACTGATGGGGATATTCATCATACCGGTCGCCCGATATTCCCACCATTTCCAGCATCTTTTTCGACTTTTCGGCCGCTTCCTTTTTATCCGAGGTTTCATGGATTTCAATCACCTCTGCAATCTGCTCCCCGACCGTCATGACCGGGTTCAGCGAAGTCATCGGATCCTGGAAAATCATCGATATCTTATTTCCCCTGATCAGCCTCATATCACCTTCCTGTTTATCTAACAGGCTTTCTCCGTCAAAGAAGATTTCCCCGCTCACTATT
This sequence comes from uncultured Clostridium sp., assembly GCA_958349075.1. Taxonomy (GTDB): domain Bacteria; phylum Bacillota; class Clostridia; order Lachnospirales; family Lachnospiraceae; genus Otoolea. The sequence continues at coordinate 2,976 of CATWBR010000422.1, read as the reverse complement.
TTTCCCGGCGGGTCGGGGACCAGCCTTAAAATGCCCAGGGCCGTCGTGGTCTTTCCCGCTCCGGTTTCCCCCACTACCCCCAGGGTTTCTCCCCTGTTGACAGACAGGCTGACATTATTAACGGCTTTTACCACGCCGTCGGCAGTTTTATACTGTATGCTCAGATTTTTTATCTTCAGCAGGCTCTCATCCATCTTATCATCCATCTTCTGTTCTCCCATCTGTTATTGCTTTAATTTTGGATCAAGAGCATCCCTTAAACCATCTCCCAGCAGATTCAGCGACAATATCGTAATCATGATGAAAACTCCCGGGAAGGTCGTAACATGCCATGCACTTCTTAAAAATGCCCGTCCATTGGACAGCATGGAACCCCACTCCGGAGTCGGAGGCTTTATACCAAGTCCGATAAAGCTTAATCCGGCAGTAGAAAGTATGGCGCCCGCCACGCCCAATGTAGCCTGCACGATAATCGGCGCCAGGGAATTCGGTATGATGTGCCTTAATATGATCCTGAAATTATTCGCCCCCAGCGCTTCGGCAGCTTCGACAAATTCCTGATCCCTCAGCGTTAAAACGGAGGCCCTCACGATTCTGGCATAAGACGGCACACTGGAAATTCCAACCGCCAGCATCAGGTTAAATAAAGAAGAACCAAGGGCGGTAACAATTGCAATTGCAAGTAAAGTACTCGGGATCGCCAGAAAAATATCCATGAAACGCATGATGACATTGTCCAATCTGCCGCCGTAAAAACCGGCTACCGCTCCGAATATTCCGCCGACAATCAGTGAAATGAAAACAGATACAATTCCAACTGCAAGGGAAATTCTTGCCCCGTGGATAATCCTTGCAAATATATCACGCCCGAATTCATCCGTTCCCAAGATATGTTCAAGGCTTGGAGGCTGCAAAATATTGTTCAGATTCTGTTTAATCACCACGTCATTATAATCGGCAATGACATCTGCAAATATGGCCAGCAGGACAATAGTAATCAATATGAAAAAACCGATCATTGCAGCTTTATTTCTCAGCATTCTTATGCCTACATCCGCCCATAAACTCCTTTTTTTCGTCTTCTTTCCGGCGGCTTGTATCATTTCTGTATTTTCGTTCATAAAACTTCTCCCCTGTACCAACTATTTATACTGTGATTTTATCCTTGGATCCACGTAAGAGTATAAAATATCTACCAGCAAGTTAACAGCGCTGAAGGTTACAGCTATAAAGACAACCAGCCCCTGAACCATAGGCGTATCCTTTTGTTTTATAGAATCCACCATCAGGCGGCCTACGCCCGGCCAGGAGAATACCGTTTCCGTCAAAATGGCTCCTCCGAGTAAGAAACCAAACTGTAATCCAATTACCGTTATAATAGGGATAAGGGCATTTTTCAGAGCATGCTTTGTTATAACATATTTTTCAGCTACGCCTTTCGCTCTGGCGGTTCTTATATAGTCCTGCCGGATTACCTCCAGCATGGAGGAGCGGGTCATTCGCGTAATTGCCGCGGCAGAGCTGGTTCCCAGGGTAATTCCCGGTAATATATAGTACATCAGTCCGCCGTACCCGCCTGAAGGCAGAATTCCCAGCCACACGGAAAATACCAGTATCAGCATCAGCCCGGCCCAGAAACATGGCATGGATGCTCCCAGCAAGGCCAGGACCATACTTGCATTATCAAATATCGAATACTGCTTTGTTGCGGAAATAATGCCGACCGGAATTCCGATCAGGACTGAAACCAGGATTCCCAGGCCGGCCAGCTTCAGAGTGGCCGGGAATCTGCTTAATATCTCGGCAAACACAACCCGGTTGCTCTGATAGGAGCGGCCGAAATCTCCTCTGACCGCACCCGATACAAATCGTATGAATTGGACAATAAAGCTGTCGTTCAGCCCCATCTCCTCCCGTAACTCCACCAGCGCTTCTTCACTTGCATTTTGTCCCAGAATAATCTGTGCGGGATCACCGGGCGTCATATACATGATTGAGAACACAATAAAAGAAACCCCCAACAATACCGGAATCAGCATTATGAGCCTTTTCACTATATACCTGTGCATGAATATCTCCTCTCCATGAGTACTCTCCCATTATCTGGCGGATTGAACACCATAAAGCATGTGGCTTCTGGATGGATTCAGTTCAAATCCTGTTACTTTCCTGTTGATTCCCGCATTATGGGTATCGTAGTAAAGTCCCGCTATCGGAGCATCCTCTACGATTTTCTCCTGCGCCTCATAATAGTACGCTTTTCTCTTCTCTGTATCCATTTCTTCTTTTCCTGCTTCAAGAAGTTCATTGACCCTCTCATCCGAATAGAATGCCTTGTTTCCTGCAGCAGCGGTTGAATTTCCACTGAACAGTGCATAGAGCCCTGCGTCCGGATCTCCCGTTGTTGCCGTCCATGAAAGAACAAACATATCGTGTTCTCCATTGGAGGTTCTGTCCAGGTAACTTCCCCATTCCAGTATTTCAATCTCAACATCGATTCCGATTTCCTTCAGGTTTGCCTGGGTTATCTCAGCCACTCTGACCCTGGTTGGATTGTCATTTACCCAAATGCTTGTCTTAAAGCCTTCCCCGAGACCTGCTTCCTTTAAAAGTTCCTTCGCTTTATCCACATTGTATTCGTACCCCTTTAACTCCTGGTTGCTCATCAGAACTCCCGGGGCCATCGGTGCGGCCGCGGCCTTGCCGGCTCCCAGCAATACGGTCTGGACAATGCTCTCTTTATCAATTGCATAGTTAATTGCCTGTCTAACTTCTTTTTTGTCAAAGGGCTCTTTTTTCATATTAAAGCCAATATAAGTGATTCCCAGTGACTCCTCTTCAATCAGCTCCAGGTTATCGTTGGAACGGATCATTTCCTTGTCCACCGGATCAATATCAAAAGCAATATCTACTTCTCCCGTCTCCAGAGCGATGCTTCTGCTGCTGTTTTCCGTAATACTTCTATATTTAATTTTT
>CATWBR010000421.1 GCA_958349075.1 uncultured Clostridium sp. | reverse complement strand
ATATAAAAATAATGCCGCCAATGCAAAACGCATTTATGCCGGAACAGGTTTGCCGGTTCTTTGTGTTTCTGCCGGTACGGAACAGGTGGAAGAAACAGTCACAAAGCTGTGTAACAATGGAATCAGGGTTTTTATTGCCAGAGGCGGCATTGCATCTGTTCTGAAAAAAGTTGTGGACGTTCCGGTACTATCTATCCACTATGATTTTATGGATTTTTACAGGTCGGTTACCGATGCATTTAAAATCTCCAATAAAGTGGCAATAATTGGCTGGTACGACCATCTTGCCGGATTTAAAGACTATCTGAGGCTCTTACCCGAACAGTTGAAATATTACTCCCTCCCTCATTTTATGGAGCCGGATTATGAGGAAATGGTTACCACGATCCTCAGGAGTAAGGAGGAAGGGATAGAGGTGGTGGTCGGTGGAGCCGGAGTTGTGCCTGAAGCAATTAAACTCGGCATGCAGGCGGTGCTTGTCGATGTAACGGAACAGGCATTTCTGGCAGCGGCGGAGGAGGCATTCAGGGAAGCCTACATCCAGGAGGAAAAACGCCTGCGTTATGTCCAGATGGAGGCGATTCTTCAAAATGTAAGTGAAGGACTGATCTTCAGCGATTTGAATGGGAAAATTCTTCAATTTAATGAAAGAGCGTCGTACTTACTGCCCGGCCTTAAGGAGGCATCTCTTCTGGTCAATACAGGACTGGATTTATCACTTGTGGCAGATATTCTGAAAGGTGCACGGTTCACAAACTTTGTAATGGCGTCGGGTATGAGAAAACTTGTTTTAAACGTATCATTTATGCGCAGCCGAAATGAAGTGAGTGGAATTCTGCTTGCAATTCAGGAAGCAAGTTATATTCAGAGTTCTGAGACAAGTCTGCGCAGGGATATTGTAGACAGGGGACATTTTGCAAAATACATATTCAGTGATATAATGGGCGGCAGTCAGACCATTCAAAAAGTAAAAGAGATGGCGGCATTGTATGCGAAGTCCACTGGAACTGTTCTGATTCTGGGGGAGACAGGAGCCGGAAAAGAACTTTTTGCACAGAGTATCCATAACGCCAGCGCCAGAAAGAATGAACCGTTTGTTGCACTCAATTGTGCAACGCTGCCGGAAAGTATTTTGGAGAGTGAACTTTTTGGCTATGTAAAAGGCGCTTTTACAGGGGCAAGGAATGAGGGGAAAGAGGGAATTTTTGAGATGGCCAATAAGGGGACGATTTTTTTAGATGAGATTGGAGAAATCTCGCAGGGACTTCAGGCCAGGCTACTGAGAGTGATCCAGGAAAAGGAGATAGTGCGCGTCGGAGACAGGCGTGTCATTCCTGTGGATGTCAGGGTAGTCGCGGCAACAAACCGGAATTTGCTGGAGGCAGTAAAAGAGAAAAAATTCCGCCAGGATTTATATTACCGTCTCTGCGTTCTGGTCTTGGGAATTCCTCCTCTCAGGCAGAGAAAGGAGGATATTGTGCCAATCGCCAGCCATCTGCTACTGAAAAATCACCGTATACGGTATCGGTGGACGCCATGGGAGGAAGCCCTTCTTACATCGTACGATTGGCCGGGAAATGTCCGTGAATTATCAAATTTTGTGGAACGTCTGGTCGCTTTATGTCCTGAAGGGGAGTCCTTAAGTTCCGTCATGGAGTATGCGATGCATCCTCAGGAGGGAATGGAAAGCGGGACAGAAGCACCAGAAGAAGAAACAGAAGGAATGAAAATGCTTAAAATACTGAGAGAATGCGGTGGAAACAGGGAGGAAACTGCAAAACGCCTGGGAATAAGCCGGGCCACACTCTGGCGCAGGCTGAGGGAACTTAAGGCAGCCGGCAAGATAGGAGATATATAGGACGCTCTGATAAAACAGAGGCATGCACTACAGGACTCAAACATTTGGCATGATCCTTGCTTATAATTATTGTGAGAAGAGATTACAGATATAAAACAATAGTTATGGAGGATGTAGATAATGCATGAGACAGATTCTGTAAAAGAGAGTACAGAAGAGACCGAAAAACGGTTAAATGCCATAAAAGAAAAAATTGAAGGTTTTTATAATAGGCCATGGGAGTTATACCATGAACCATTTCGTGTTGCAGGAGATATTTATTTTTTGGGCAGCCGTTATGTATCAAGCTATTTGGTCGAAACCGGAGAAGGCCTGATACTAATTGACTGCGGCTTTAAAGAAACATTATATCAGCTCTTCGAGGGAATTAGAATCCTGGGTTTCAGTCCCTTCGAGATAAAATATCTGTTTTTAACCCATGGTCATATTGATCACTGCGGAGCTGCCCGTTTCATCCAGGAGTATTGCGGCTGCCGCATTTATATAGGGCAGGGAGACCGGTTCTTTTTTACAGAACGCCGGGATTTGATTATGGATGAGGAGAGAGTTCCGGAGTTTTCTATCGACGGATCATATACGTATGGACAGCCGATGGTAATCGGAAGGACGGTATTTCATTTTATACATACGCCAGGCCATACGCCAGGCTGCACCAGTATGCTGATTGAGACAACGGACAATGGAAGAAAACTGGTGTGCGGATTGCATGGAGGGCTGGGGATTAATGGATTGTCACGCGGGGAGCTTGAAAAAAACCGGCTTCCATTTTCTCTGCAGAGGCAGTTTTATGATTCTCTCTTAGAAGCAAAGGAGTGGAAGGTGGACGTTGTAATTCCCTCCCACAACCACAATTACGATATTTTGTCACGCTACAGGGAAGACGACGGAAGTCGAAGTGCATTTATTGACCCGGGGGCGTGGAGAGAGATGATGGAGATTCAGGTGGAAAAATTGAAAACAATTATGTAAAACAGCAGAGTGGAGCTGCCTTTGCAGTTCCACTCTATACGGTGTTATGAAAGAAATTTCTAATCAGCCTGCCTTTCCATAATAGGGAAGCTGCTCTTCAAATCCCTGCTTTCCGCACTTGAACCACTCGATCATGTGCTTTACGGTATCGGAGGCTTTGGCGGCGGCGGCCAGATCGGAGTTGAATGCCTGATGGGGCTGCACATAGATGTTTGCCGTCCTGTCTTCCGCCATTTCCAGAAGTCTTCTGGCTGACTGAAGGTTAATGTCCCCTGCCGGCTTCTGGCACTTTAAGGACTGAGAGAAATCATTCTCCGCAGTGAAGACATCCAGGCCAATTCCGCCAATAATTCCTTCCTGGTAGAGATGGAGAAGGCCTGCCTCGGGGGCGATTTCACCGCGTGTTATATTGATGAAAATCAATCCCTTCTTACCCTTCCTTAGAACGTTCTCGGAAAAGTAATTCTCATTGTAAAAGATGCTGTCCGGAATCCTCGTAAGATTCATTGCATTAATAATAATGTCACTGTTCTTTATGGCTTCCTCTTTAGATACGAAGTTCACGCTTTCTCCGTAAACCTGTTTCAGCTCTTCCTCGCGGATATCAACTGCTTGGGCAGTGAGGCCGTTTGCCTTTACAAGATCATAGGCCCGTTTTCCTATCTTGCCGACACCAAAGACGGTTGCAACTCTGTCCGGGGTGAGTTCCATGAAAGAGGCGGTCATGTTCCTCTCAAATGTGGCGGCATTTACCGTGTACTGGTTAAGCAGCCCTGCCGCCGCGTACATAAACTTGATGGCGGTCTGGGCGACGGAGTTGACGCAGTAATTTCTAAGTGATGTAATGTTGGCCTTATCACTCAACGTTTCCAGATGGTCATATCCGGCGCTTCTGGTAATAATGCTTTTTTTTGTTCCTGTCAGATACGAAGACGGAATAATGGAATGTGTTTTAATACTTATAATATCGGGCAGTTCCTCATCCGGATTCTGATTCAGAAATTCCTGGAGATTCTGAGGGGTTACCAGATAGCGTAAGTCTGCCGGAATCAGGCCGCATTCCTGAGCTGCCTTTGTTTCATCTACAAGATGTCTGGCCTCTTCGCCGAGTGCTTCAAAATGAATCATATCATAATTTCTTCTCATAATTTAACTCCCGG
>CATWBR010000420.1 GCA_958349075.1 uncultured Clostridium sp. | reverse complement strand
AATGTAATTAGGTATTTTTTTATTATTGAAAAAAAACCTGAGTTCTAAGGGGATATATTAGACTTCAGAAATATTTTATAGGAAAAAAGTGAGTTTGGACTAAAACGGTGTAAAAGTTGGCATGATGATTGCTGAATAGTAGGGCAGAAGGCGCCGTCTCCTGATTGGTTAAAAACAAAAGGGATAGGCAGTAGAAATAAAGGAGGAAAATAATGATCGAAAAGAAAGAACCATTGAATTTGGCAGGTAAGGTTGCAGTTGTCACGGGCGGAAGTTCTGGAATCGGACTGGGTGTTGTGGAGATTCTATCGGCATATGGAGCGAAAGTCGCCATGGTGGACATCAGCCCCAGAGGGGAAGAGAAAGCACAGGAATTGAGAGACGCAGGCAGAGACGTTGCTTTCTTTCAGTGTGACGTGACGAACGAAGAGCAGGTTCAAAAAACGGTAGAAGAAGTGGTTAAAAAATATGGGCCAATCAATATTTTACATAACAATGCCGGCGTTACGGTGCGTAAAACCATCGACAACCTCACGGAGAAGGAATGGGATTTCGTGCTGGACGTAGGGCTTAAGGGAATGTTCCTGTTCTCCAAGCATGTCATTCCGGTGATGGAAGAAAACGGCGGCGGAAGCATTATCAATACCGGTTCAGGCTGGGGGATTAAGGGCGGAGACCAGGCGGTTGCCTACTGTGCGGTGAAGGGCGGCATTGTCAATGCTACGAGGGCCATGGCAATCGACCACGGCCCGAAGAACATCAGGGTCAACAGCGTAAACCCGGGAGATACCGATACGGCTATGCTGCGCGACGAAGGCCGGCAGACGGGAATTGTAAAAGAGGAAGCGGATCAGGATTCTTATTTAAAGGACTGCGGAACAGACAGGCCGCTCAAACGAATCGGAATGCCGGAAGATATTGCCAATGCCGTATTATTTTTGGCAAGCGATCTGGCAAGCTGGGTGACAGGAGCCGCATTAGTGGTGGACGGCGGCGGAATCGCTTAAATAACCAAATAGAGATAATCAGCATAAAAAGGAGGAAACAAGCACATGAAAGGATTTGAAAGCCATCCTTACATACCAAACTCGGTTCCGGAAGTGCAGGAGGAAATGCTCCGTGAAATCGGCCTTAGTTCCTTAGAGGAACTCCATAAGAATGTACCTGAACTTTTAAAGTTAAAAAATGAAATGAACCTGCCGAAGGCATTTGGCTCTGAGTATGAGTTGAGAAGACATGTGGAGCGTATTCTTTCAAAGGATACGGACTGCCGCAGAAACCTTAATTTCCTGGGCGCCGGCTGCTGGCAGCACTATGTCCCTGCCATCTGCGACGAGGTGAACGGGAAGGGAGAATTCCTGACCGCGTACGGCGGGGAGCCTTACAACGATGAAGGCCGTTTCCAGACATTGTTCGAGTATGCCAGCATGGTGGCGGAGCTGGTGGATATGGAAGTGGTCAATGTACCGACCATGGATTGGGCGCAGGCGGCGGCAACTACGGTCAGAATGGCACAGCGGATTACAAACCGTTCTGTTGTCCTGGTATCGGAATATATCGATGCCGAAAAATTGAAAATCATGGAAAACTATGCGGAATCATGCCTCCGTTTTGAAAAGGTAAAATGCGATGGGAACGGACTCATCGATTTGACGGATCTAAAAGAAAAGCTGAGTGAAGATACGGCAGGTATTTACTTTGAGAACCCGGGATATCTCGGTGTGATTGAGACAAACGGGCAGAAGATATCGGATATGGTACACGAGGCCGGAGGGCTGAGCCTGGTCGGCATTGACCCGATTTCCCTGGGGGTCCTTGCGTCGCCGGCATCCTACGGTGCGGATATTGTCTGCGGTGATTTGCAGCCTCTCGGCATCCACATGAATTACGGCGGCGGCCAGTCCGGCTTCATGGCGACAAGAGATGAAGAAAAATTCGTCATGGAATTCCCGTCACGCCTGTTCGGCATTGCTCCCACGACAGAACCTGGGGAATACGGCTTTGGCGATGTGGCCTATGACAGGACTTCCTTTGGACATCACAGGGAGCATGGAAAAGAGTATGTGGGAACCCAGTCGGCTCTTTGGGGCATCACGGCAGGTGTTTACCTGGCTACCATGGGTCCCCGGGGCATGGAAGAAGTGGGGCAGATTATTATGTCCAACGCACAGTATGCAGCCGGTAAGATGAGTGAAATCCCGGGTGTGAAGGCCAATCCGTTCGGCAGTGTATTCTTCAAAGAATTTGTCGTGGATTTCAGCAAAACCGGAAAGACAGTGGAACGGATCAACAAGGCTCTGCTTGAAAAAGGTATTTTCGGCGGAAAGGACCTGTCGAAGGATTTCCCGGGGCTTTCGGAGTCAGCTCTTTACTGTGTAACCGAAATCCATACAAAAGAAGATATCGATACTTTGATCGCGGCGCTTAGAGAGGTCACCAAATAGCCGATAGGAACTGCTGCTGTTCATGAATCAGCCTCTTCCCTTAGACAGGGCTGTGGACAGTATCACTGAATAAGCTTTCAGAAAGGAATGATAACGTGAAAAGAATAGATAGATCAGAAAAGGTCAGAGTTCATTTCCACCAGGCAAAATGGGATGAGCCGATAATTTATGAGCTTAGCACTCCGGGCGAACGCGGAATCTTAGTGGGTGAGCCGGAGGAAGAGATAGCAAGAGAGACAAAAGGAGCTGCCGCTCTCCCGGACAGCATGAGGCGGAATACGAAGCTGAACCTGCCGGAACTGTCACAGAGCCGTGTCTTAAGACACTATGCCAGGCTGGCGCAGCAGACTCTGGGCGCAGATGTGAATATTGAGATCGGCCAGGGTACCTGTACCGTTAAATACAGCCCAAAGGTAAACGAGCAGTTATCCGCCCTAATACGGGAGTATCATCCGCTGCAGGATGTGGATACCGTACAGGGAATGCTTGAGATTTTCCATGAAACCGATCAATATATGAGTGAAATTTCCGGCATGGATCATTTTACCTTCCAGCCGGGCGGAGGTTCCCAGGGCATTTTGACGATGGCCTCTGTTATGAGAGCATATTTTAAAGATAGAGGTGAAAACAGGGATGAAATTATCACTACCATTTATTCACATCCCTCCGATGCGGCCGCTCCCGCGGTAGCAGGCTTCAAGATTGTTTACCTGCAGCCGGATCAGACGACGGGCATACCGGATTTAGAGCAGCTGAAAGCGGCGGCAGGCCCGAAAACAGCCGGCTATATTGTGGCAAATCCGGAGGATACGGGAGTTTATAACAGCCATGTGAAGGAATTTGTGGATTACATTCATTCCATCGGCGGGCTTTGTGGATATGATCAAGCAAATGCAAACGGACTCTTAGGGGTTACGAGGGCAAGAGACGCAGGCTTTGATATGTGCTTCTTCAACCTCCATAAGACGTTCTCAACGCCTCATGGCTGCGGCGGCCCCGCCTGCGGAGCGACGGGAGTACAGAAAGAACTGGTTCAGTATCTGCCGGCCCCGATTGTAGACTATGACGGGGAGAAATATTTCCTGAACTATGATATTGGCAGCAATTTATGCGCAGTGGGCAAAGTGAGGGAATGGTACGGCGTTGCCCCTGTTGTGCTGAAAGCATACTGCTGGATCCGCAGTATGGGTCCGGACGGACTGTATCAGGTGGCAAAGACGGCAGTTCTTAACAACAATTATATGTTTAAGAAGCTGATGGAGCTTTCGGAGGTGACTGCTTACTACGAGGACGGCAGCAACCAGCGGATCGAGCAGGCCCGTTATTCCCTGGAGACGATGGAAAAAGAAACCGGTATCGGAACACTGGATATACAGAGGCGCATGATGGATTTCGGTATGCATTACTGGACTTCCCACCACCCTTTCTACCTGCCTGAACCGATGACACTGGAGCCTACGGAGACACCTTCCAAAAAAGACATTGACGAATACATTGAAACCCTAAAATATGTATTTAAAGATGCTCATGAGAATCCTGATAT
>CATWBR010000419.1 GCA_958349075.1 uncultured Clostridium sp. | reverse complement strand
CGGTGGAGGGACACTTTCAGAAAGCGGCGGAACTGAGCTGCTACCTGAGGGAACATCCGGAGCTGCCGGATCAGGAGTTTGAATCCAGCAGAAGAATGGTGGAAGCGTTGAAGGACGCGGGATTTGAGGTTACATACCCTTACGCAGGATACGAGACGGCTTTCCATGCCCTGTTTGACAATGGGGACGGACCGGAGGTTGCGATTCTGACGGAGTATGACGCGCTTCCTGAGATCGGTCATGGCTGCGGCCACAATCTTCACGGCTCGCTTTCGGTGCTGACGGGACTTGCGTTAAAAGATCTGAAGGACTGTTATAAGGGAAAGATTCATGTAATCGGAACTCCAGCAGAGGAAGAGAACGGAGCAAAGATAGGCATGTCGGCCCAGGGCGTATTTGACAACATGTCTCTGGCCATGATGATGCACAGTTGGTCCGGAGGAAAGTGCCGGGCGGATATGGATGCTCTCAGCCTGCGCTGTTACTTTGTGGAATTCTACGGGCAGGCGGCTCATGCGGTTGCGGCTCCCTGGGAAGGAAAGAGCGCCCTGGCGGCGGCCAGGAAATTTATGGATTTGATTGATGCAAGACGGGAATGCTTCACACCGGATGTCCATGTTAACAGCATCGTAGTGGAAGGAGGAAAGGCACCCAATATTATACCGGATTATGTGAAGCTCAGAATGGAATTCAGAACGGCTACGATGAAGTCCATGGGAGCGGTAGATGAGATGGTAAAGAAGTGTGCAAACGGAGCTGCAATGGCCCTCGACTGCACGGTAAAGTTTACGACGGTGTTTGAATTTGCGGATATGGTCCGCAACATGACACTGGAGGAGGAAGTGATTGACCAGTTCGAGTCCTTTGGCATGCCTACGACGGGGGTAGAGGCTGCCAGCGGTTCTTCTGATGTGGGAAATGTAAGCTATCACTGTCCGGCGATCCAGCCGCTGTTAGCAATCACGGATGAAGACTATGCATTGCACACCGAGGCGTTCAGGGATGCGACAGCCCTGCCGCAGGCGGAAAAGGCAATGGAAAACGGGGCCTGTATCCTGTGCCTTATGGCTCTTAAGATATTTAATGATGAAGAGTTCAGGAAGAAGGTATACACAGAGTTTCAGGAGCAGGTGAAGAGGAGAAAGTAAGTAAACTGGTCTGTCTTATGAGAGGAGAGAACATATGAGTAGTGAGTCTGCAACAAAAAAGAAAAAGTTTAAAATGCCTCATATTTATGTACTTCTTGTTTCAATTATCATCATTTGTTCGTTAGCAACGTGGATACTTCCCGCGGGTGAATTTGAACGTGCTTTAAATGAATCCGGCAGGGAGATGGTAGTTCCCGGTACATATCACATCATTGAGTCTACTCCGGTAGGATTCTTCACCCTTGTTCAGTCCCTCTACAACGGTACTGTGGATGCCGCAGGAGTAACCTTCTTCGTATTTATTTCTTATGCTTCCATCGGACTGATTATCGCCAGCGGCGCATTTAACGGTCTCGTTGCCAGCATGCTGAGAGTGCTGAAGGGATCCGCAAGGGCCGTCATTATCCCGGTATTTATTACCCTGATTGGATGCGCCAGCTCCACCATCGGTGTATTTGAGGAAATGTTCCCGTTTATTCCGATTTTCGTAGGAATTGCGATTGCCATGGGTTATGACGCAATTGTAGGTCTGGCCATTGTTGCACTTGGCACAGGGCTTGGCTACAGCGGCGCAGTTATGAACCCGTTTACGGTCGGAATGGCACAGAGTATTGCCGATATCCCTCAGATGTCAGGCGCAGGCTTCAGGATTATCTGCCATCTTGTCCTGATTGCCGTTGCTTCCGTATATGTTGTGCGTTATGCCCTGAAAATCCAGGCGGATCCGTCTAAGAGCCTTGTTTACGGGGACAATTTTGACAGCCTTACCATGGATTCGGATAATATAGAAAATGAGCGTTTTGGCATAAGGGAGAAACTGGTTCTTGCGACACTTGTTGTGGGTATTGTAGTAATTGTCTGGGGAACAAAGACAAAAGGCTGGTATTTTGCCGAATTAAGTGCGGTTTTCCTGTTAATGGGTCTTGTCAGCGGATTTATCATGGGCTGGGGACCAAACGTGATTGCGGAAAAAGTGGCAAAGAGCTTTTCTGAGATTGCGGTTGCCTGTATGATGATTGGTATTGCCCGCGGTATTCTGGTAGTGCTCCAGGCGGGCCATATCATTGATACGATAGTTTATTATCTTTCCATTCCGCTTTCAAACCTTCCGGGAGCGATTTCGGCAATCGCCATGTTCCTGGTGCAGACCGGCCTCAATTTCTTCATCCCGTCCGGTTCCGGCCAGGCAGTAACAAGCATGCCGATCATGGCGCCTCTGTCAGATTTGATTGGTATTTCCAGACAGTCAGCCGTTCTGGCTTTCCAGTTTGGTGACGGTCTTTCCAACATTATGTGGCCTACCGCCATGACACCGATTATATGCGGTATCGCAGGCGTCAAGATTGATAAGTGGTGGAAATGGTTTGTACCGCTATTCATTGCACTCGTTATTACCCAGAGTATCCTGATGGCTGTTTCCATCGTAGTCTGGTAATGAAACATCTGCAGAAAGCAGAAGACATACAAAATTAGATAAAAACCTGTCCGGAATGCACTTCCGGGCAGGTTTTTTCATGCAAGGCGGTAACCTTGTCGCGAAGTATGCTGGTTTTCCCCTGCCCAGTTAAAGATTTACCGCCAGTCCCGCGGCGCGGGCCAGACTAAGCGTTCGCACGGCTCCGTCATAAAAGGCGATATCCACCATTTTCCCGTCCACGGTAAAGACACCGATGCCGCGTTCTTTCTGCTCATCGATTGCGCATATCAGCTTTTCCGCATAAATGATCTCTTTCTCCGAGGGAGTGAAGATTTCGTGTACCACAGCGATCTGCTTCGGGTTGATAATGGATTTGCCGTCGAAACCCATCGCGTGAATCAGTTCCACATCTTTTCTGAATCCCTCCGTATCATCCAGGTTCGTGTAGACCGTGTCGAAGCATTGGATTTTGGCGGCCCTGGCAGCCAGGATCATATGCTGCCTGGCTCCGGCCAGTTCCACCCCGGTTCCGGTGATGACCGTCTGGATGTCCTTTGTAAAGTCACCCCCGCTGAGAGCAATGCCAAACAGCCGCTCAGAGGAACGGCAGATTTCGAGGGCATTCAGCACGCCCTCTGCCGATTCCAGCGCGGCCATAAGAAGCGTGCTGCCCAAGGGTCTGCCAAATTCCTGTTCGGCGGAAAGTACTGCGGCTTCCACGGCCTTTACGTCCTTTGCCGATTCCGTCTTGGCAATCCGGATGGCGTCGGCGCCGCCGGCAACACAGACACGGATATCTTCTTTCCAGTAAGGCGTGTCCAGCCCGTTGATGCGCACGACGCGTTCCACTCCGCGGTAGTCGATTTCTTTTAAGGCGTGATAGAGGGAGTATCTGGCTGAATCTTTCTGGTTTGCCGCAACCGCATCCTCCAGATCCAGAATGATGGAATCTGCGCCGTAGATATAGGGATCCCGAATCAGGCCGGGTTTCTGGCAGTTCAGGAACATCATGGTTCTTCTGAGTCTGTTTTTATTCTCATTCATCGAATCGCACCTCCCCACGGCAGTTGCTCCGTAATATGGTTTGAGCGGAAAACGGCGCATTCCACTCTGGCTTTTAACGTACAGTCCAGCGCGCCCTTGTCGATTACGCGCAGCTTTGCATTTTTTACTTCCAGCCGTTCCAGCGTTTCCAGGATAACCGCCCGGATCTGTTTTCCATACTGGTTGATTACGCTGCTTTTAAGTTCAAGTTCAATACCTTCGGCCGCCGGCTCCACTATCACCTGGACATCGCTGGATTCCAGGGTACCGGCTATGGCAGTATTTAAAATTTCCATAACAACCTCCTCTTACTTTGTTTACTTCGGATTATACTGAAAAGTATTTCAAAATGCCAATATTAAGATCAGATATCAGATATTAGA
>CATWBR010000418.1 GCA_958349075.1 uncultured Clostridium sp. | reverse complement strand
AATAGAAACCTTATTCTTTCCGCAGATAATTCATCTTCTCTAGTCCTATATAAAAGAGACGGATAGTTGCAGTAAAGCCGCACTGTCCGTCTCTTTAAAATTTTGTCGCCTCAATTCTTTCTAATCACTGATGCATCCGCTTTTCAAATCTCTTATCACTTTAACCTAAGTTTTCTTACTGCTCCAGTTCTTTGAGAAGCATCGGAATCACTTCCTCCAGATTCCCGACAATACCGTAATCGGCGCTCTGGAAGATCGGTGCATCCGGGTCGTTGTTGATTGCCACAATAATTCCGGCATCGGTAATTCCCTTCAGATGCTGTTCCGCACCGGATATACCGCAGGCGATGTAGAGCTTGCCCTTGAATTTTTGTCCTGACATTCCCACAAAGCGGTCCATGCCGACAAATTTGTGCATCTCTGCCACGGGCCTTGAGGAGCCGATTGCAGCGCCCATCTTCTCTGCCAGAGCTTTTATTAATTCCATGTTCTCAATTGAACCAATCCCCTGTCCTGCGCTTACGACGCGCTCTGCAGCGGCAATCGGAACCGCAGGATCCACTCGAAGTGAAAAGTCGATGCCTTCCTTCTTCAAATCGGAAACCAGGGATTCCACTCTGTCCTTCATGGAACCGAACCGCAGCACCATTCCTTTTCTGGATGCCTGCTTTACTCCCTCACTCTTGCCCGGTGCAGCCTCTTTTTTCTTCATCCTTCCAAGGATGGAGGCGGCGATTACAACTCTCTGAATCTCGTTTGTTCCCTCGTAAATGGTACAGATTTTCGCATCACGGTAGGCGCGCTCCACTGCCATGCCCTTCATGTAACCGCTTCCGCCAAATACCTGAAGCGCCTCGTTGACTATCTCCACACAGGAGTCGGATGCGTACTGCTTTGCCATAGCCGCTTCCATACCGAACGGTTCATGCTTTTCTTTCAGCTCTGCCGCACTGTAAACCAGGAGACGGGATGCTCGCAGCTTTGTTGCCATATCCGCAATTTTAAAGGATACGCCCTGCTGTTTCCCAATCGGTTCGCCAAACTGGATTCTCTCTTTCGCATATTCCAGGGCATTTTCATAGGCTCCCTGGGCAATTCCCAGCGCCTGGGCGGCAATTCCGATACGTCCTCCGTCCAGAGTGCTCATGGCAATCTTAAAGCCGTCCCCCTCCTTACCGAGGAGATTTTCCCTGGGCACCTTCACATTTTTGAAAACCAGCTCCGCCGTAGCGGATGAACGGATTCCCATCTTGTCATAGTGGGTTCCGAATGAAAAACCGTCCCAGCCTTTTTCTACAATAAATGCACTGATTCCCCTTGTCCCGATACCCGGCGTTGTAACGGCAAAAACAACATAGGTGTCGGCTTTATCCGCATTTGTAATAAAGATTTTGCCTCCGTTTAAAATATAGTATTCACCTTCCAGGACCGCCGTTGTCTCGGTTCCTCCTGCATCGCTTCCTGCATTCGGCTCCGTCAGTCCGAATGCTCCCAGCTTTTCACCCTTTGCCAGGGGAACGAGATATTTCTGCTTCTGAACCTCGGTGCCGTATGCATAGATCGGATAGCTTCCCAGAGAAACGTGTGCCGAAAGAATAACGCCGGTTCCTCCGTCCACTCTGGATAATTCCTCCACTGCAATGGCATAGCTCAGTGCATCCAAGCCGGCTCCTCCGTACTCCTTCGGATAGGGAATTCCCATCAGCCCCATCTCTCCAAACTTTCGGATCGCCTCCGTCGGAAATTCATTATTCTGATCCAGTAAAAAGGTGTATGGCTTTACCTCGGCCTCTGCAAACTCCCTGACTCTCATTCTCAATTCTTCGTGCTGCCCGCTTGTTTTAAATGACATCTTTCAATTCCTCCTTCATCTTTTTCTCTCTGTAAAATCATCCCGTACAGTAAATAACAGTAATTATTATCATTATTATATTTTAATCTTATACCTATTTCCAATTTTTGTCAAACCTTATTTTTTAATTTGCCCCTTTCCGGGCAGATTCTCCATCTTCCCGTTTGCATTACTGTTTAAAACCACTTATAATAATTAAAGATTCACTGTTAAGTCAGAGATATTTGATGCCGCAGTTCAGGTTAAATGTCGAACTGCCGCTATCTGAAAGGAGATGTCTATGTATTTTGAAAACAAGGGAACTTGTAACACCGAGGAATGTGTAAGAGCTGCGGTAGAAACTGCCAGGATGAGAAATATCGGACATATTGTAGTGGCAAGCAGTCATGGTGACACGGCAAAACTTTTGAAAAACGAAAAGGATTTGAATGTAGTCTGTGTCGCTTATGCCTATGGTTTCAGCGAACCCGGCAAAAATGTAATGACGGCAGAGACCGTTAACGAACTTAATGCGGAAGGAATCCGGGTTCTTTCGACCACCCATGTCCTGAGCGGCGCCGAGAGGGGCATCAGCAGGAAATATGGAGGAATCCATCCGGTGGAAATCATCGCCGATACCCTGAGAATGTTTGGCCAGGGAACAAAGGTATGTGTAGAGGCGGCCATCATGGCTCTTGATGCGGGACTGATCCCTTACGGTGCAGATATTATCGCCATCGGAGGTTCTACACGCGGCGCCGACACCGCTGTCATCATGAGGCCGGCACATGCAAACAGCGTCCTAGATACTCAAATTAATGAAATTATCTGCAAGCCCTACAATATTTGATGTCTTCTAATACAATAAGCGGAAAACACATTCTGTAAACTGTTCACCGCCACTCAGCAAAACCACATCACCCGCGTCTTCCATGCCTGTGATGTGGTTTTATTGAGTGGCAATGAAAAGTTCGCGAAGCGTTCTTTTCGTTGTTAATATGCTATATCATTTCCGACGGATGTGACCTGTATGTAGCCAGGCTCACCGTAACAAGGACAAGGCCGCACACCAGTGAACCGGGAACCGCAGAACCGAGTCCCCACGGTTTTCCTATCAAATCCCAGCCGATACTCACCACAAAACCCGAGATAATGCTGGAGATAATTCCGGCATTCGTGGCCTTTCTCCAATAGAGGGCTGCCAGGGCCGGAAGTCCCACCGATGCCGCATAGAAGGTCCATGCAAACATCAGGGCATTATAGGCGTTCTTGATATAGAGGGCAATAATCAGCGCCCCTATCGCCAGAACAGCCGATAAGATACGTGAAATAAAGACTTCCCTTTTATCCGACATCTTTGGATTCAGAGTCTTCCCCAGATCCTGAACAAATGTCTGTGTGGAAATCAGCAAATAGCTGTCGGCCGAACTCATCATAACCGAAAGAAGTCCCGCCAGGCAGAGACCTGTAATACCCGCCGGCAGAATATGGATTACCAGTGCAGGAACAACGGCCTCGGCTGTTCCGTACATTTCTTTGATATTCGGCAGAATCTGTCTTCCCATCAGTCCCAATGAAAGAATGATAAAAATGGTACATCCGTAAATCGAGGTTCCCCAGAACATTCCTGCCTTAGCCGTCTTCCTGTCTTTTGCCGCAAACGCTCTCTGCCACATCTCCGCACCGGCCATTGTAAAAACAAGATAAGTGACGATATCGCCGAGTACCTTGCCATCTACGGAAGGAATCAGCATCTCCTTCGGAACATTGTTCCAGAAGGTGCCAAATCCCCCGATATAGCGGATTCCCGAAAGCGGAAGCAGGATATAGACAAAGATAATCAGCATGAAAAACTGCACCACATCCGTATACACGACGCCAAAAAGCCCGGAAGCCGCGGTATAGAATATAAAGATAAAGGTCGCCAGGCAGGCCCCCACCTCGTATGTAATTCCCACTTTTCCGCCGACCATCCTGAAAATCACTGCCGTCGCCGTGATCTGGGAGGCCACGGTCCCCATCATCGTATAGCCGATCAAAAGCGCAATCAGGCATTTCGCTGTTTTACTGAACCGCTTTTCAAACAGTTCGGGGATGGATGAGATATTGTGTTTTACACCCACCTCCTGAATCCTGCCGCTGATCCCTGAAAACACCAGCATGCCT